>PSRI01000024.1 GCA_003175935.1 Bacteroidota bacterium | reverse complement strand
TAGACAAAACCACAAACCATAAACTAACTCTCAACATTCAACCTTCAACAAACTTTCAACATTCAACTTTCAACATCTTTGAGCATCCAGATCGCACATCCAAAATGGCCCGTGTTACCAAGCGGATGGTTCAAACTTTTAAATCCCAATCTTTCGTAAAGGCTCACAGCTTTTTTTAATTCGGGCATTGATTCCAGGTACACGTATTTGAAACCAGTCTTCTTTGCAAATTCGCAGCAGGATTCGATCAGGTATTTCCCTACACCTTTGCCTCTTGCTTCGGGGAGGAGATACATTTTAACTAACTCGCATGTATTGGAATCCAGTCCCGGCGAAGGAAATATGCCGGCGCCACCAATTATTTTTCCATTAAGCGTTGCAACGTAATAAATTGATTTTTCTGTCCTGAATAGATCATAGAGATGATCTGTTGTTTCATCGTAATAAACAGTGCCTGCATGATTAGCTCCAAACTCCGCAAGTGTATCGCGAATGATCTTTGCTAATGCCACATCATCTGCTGGCTCAATGGTCCTGACATTTATTCCTTCCATTTGAATTTTGAATATATCGAAGATACTGAATGGAAATAAAAAAGGGCCGCAATAGCGGCCTCTGTTGTGATAAACGGGTATAGTACGAAGTTTATGAAATGTTAACCCTGTAATAAAAACGGGAACAGGTTTTTCGTATTGTAATACTGCTAGTCAAGAACCACAATTTTATCTTTTGGATATTTTATCGTGAAACCGAAAGGTAATTTTTCTTCTTTTTTAGAAGTAAGACTGACTAACCAGCTAACTTTTTGCGTGGTGTCATCGAGATTTCCATTACCATAGCTCAACTTTCCAATTTCGATTTCTTTGGTATTCGGAATTGGAAATTGATCTTCGATGCGAATGGAAATATCCTGTTGTTTATTGTTTCTGATCGTGATTTCGTATTGCCTGGTATCCGATTTGGTTGATCCCAGGAATTTTTTCTGACTGAAATCTTTCTGTAAGACTCTTTTTACAATCACGCCTTTGTCTTTACCCAATGATATTTTCATCGTATCACCCGCGTTTTGTGCGTCCAGGTAACTCGTTCCTAAATAGGTACCTTCAAAAAACAAATTCGCATTGCCGTCGAGCAGGTTAAGGTCCTGCCAGTTTGTAATTTTTGCAGTAAGAAAGGCCTCCTGCTGCAATTTGGGAACAGCAAAATATTCATAATCGGCTTTTAAATTGAATTCAATGATATCCACCGAATAAGTTTTGCCATCATTCATAACTGTATAGGGTAACTCAATTTCGTAGGTCACCGTAGTAGGTTGGAAAGTCGTGTTTGTTTGAACTGCATTTTGGGATAATGAAGTTTCTTTTTTAGAAGTCATTGGTGCGGGTTCGGCGTCATCCGATCTCGTGCCATATCCTGTTACTACCACTTCCTCTAATGCCGCTGAACTGGCTGCTCCACGGACACGTATACCCGAATAAGGAATTTTGTAACCCAGAAACCAGGGGCTAAGCATGGGCTGCGTTGCATTTTTATCTGGTGTTCCTGTACTCAAAGAAAGTTTCACTTCTTTCCAATCTTCTCCCGATTGTTGATAGACCTTTGCTTTTTGCTGTATGGTAAGCGGACTTGAAATATCTTTTACACGGATATCGTATGCAGGTTGCCAGCCGGCATTATTGACCATATAATCTAAAGTGAAATGAGAATTAAGGGAAGATTTGGTCATAACTGTTACTGCAATCTCACCCGTTGCCAAATTGGTTTGTTGATTAAGTGCGTAGAGCTGATTATTGATTTTGCTTAAATCATTTTCCATTTTCTTGATGGATTTATCAAGCTCAAATTCTTTTGCATATATTTCGGTAAGCCTTTGCCTTTGAAAATCGGCAGCATCTTTTAGTTCAGAAGCTTTGAGTGTGGTAGTGGTACCTTTGATATCCTGGTTTTTGAGAATTAGCGTTTCTTCCTGCTTATAAATATTGAGCGTACTTCTTGTGATGATGATTTTATCGTTCAGGTTTTCTTTATCGGTTTCCAGTGATTTTATATTTTCCCTAACCTGTTGTTCTTTAAGAAAATTTTGCTGAACTGAAACAGCGAGTATGGTAACTGCATCGTTTGCTTTCACCTGTATACTTTGCTGCTCGATTTTGGGGGATACTTCACTGAAGATAATTTCAGATTTTCCAAGTGGGAGACTAACATCCGAACTCCGCGTAATCTGAGCTCCTTTTAAGAAAATGGTAACTTTTTCAATTTTTGAATTGGCTGTAATGGGTTTCTGTTGTGCCTGGGAAAATATTCCAGGGACAAGAAGGATTAAAATTAAAAATCTGTTCATGGCATGTGTTTGCCAGTATGGATGCAGAAATTAAAATGATTACATAAACCCGTTGAATCAACTGGTTATAGGAGGGATGATAAAGATACAGTCATTGATCCAGGTTAACTGAGCATGGCCATGAATCCATAAATGACTATATAACTTACGATCACGAAAGCGATGAGGAATCTGTGAGAATTTTTCATGAAGGGCATTAATAATGCAAGAATAACGGAAGCCCTCTTTCATTATTGTGTGCCTATTCTATAAGCGCAACTCTGCGCATTTCTACATTAGTTTTTATTTCCTGAAAGCCCATGCTTTTGTAAACGTGAAGTGCATTGTGGTGATCCAACTCACAGGTATTGAGCTGAATCCATTTGGGGTTGTAGCTCCAGGCCTGGTTGATTACCATATCTAAAAAATATTTCCCCAATCCTTTGCCAATGTACGCGGGCACCAATCCGAAGTACTGAATCTCCACACAATCACCTTTTCGGGTGAATTCAGCAAAACCTGCGAATTCATCATTTACTTTCATCAGGTAAATTTCATTCTCTGGTGAATTGATGAGTGATAAAAGTTCGGTATCCTCCATGATCATCCTGTCCACCCAATTCCAGAGTTTGCCCACACCGTAATACCAGTCACGGTATTGTCCAGCCGAAACAGGAGCGGGCTGCAATTCAAAAACGATATGATCCCTTTGGGGAAGGCGTAAAGTAGGCCTGCTGTTCATTTGCAGGTACACAACCTTTACAGGAGAAAGGATGATTTCAGAAGTGTCTATCATCAGGATCGTAAAGGTATTCTTCGCGAATGGAATGACCTAAAAATTTTGATTAATCAAATGATAACACAAGGTAGTTCAGAGTTAAATGGTAAAAGTTAAAGGTTCAGTCATTCCAATCTGGATACCAGGTACTCGGTACTTAGTACTTCTTATAGCGACTTAGCGCGAAATCTTTCAAAGTAAAACCAGGGTTTAAATAATTACCCTTACTCTGCGTGCAATAAACCCAAAGCAGGTAAAAATTACGTAATGACCCCTTGGTAATTAGGGCCATTAAACAAAGATTTGCGCAGATCAGTCTTATATCCCCTTGAGTAACCCGCTTAAATAAAGATCCTGGAACTCTCTTCAGGTTAACATTTGCGATAAGGTTTATTGGCCCCGGCATTTTTTATGCCGGGGTTTTTTAATGAAAAATCCCACTAATCTGTAGGGGAACCGGAAATAAAAGGACGGGAAAAAACGTTAGATATCGTCCTGAAACCCAATTTTTATGAAAAGAACCCTTAATCTTATCTTACTGGTAGCTATTTGCTTTATCGCAAATGCTCAAAAAGTTGACCTCGACAAATTCACTTTTACTGCGAATTATCGGATTCTTCCAAGAAAACCTCTTGATAGTTCTTACCACACTTTTGATGTGTCAGTAAAAGCAAGTTCAGCAATTAGAAATGCAGTTACAACAGATCTTACCAGCCAGGTAAATATTTTAGGTTGGAAAAGGCTAAATGAGCGTGCACATATTAGCGTGCAAACGCGTATGGAAGATGTAATAATCGAGAAAAATGAACTGCAACAAAGAGAAGAAATTCTTACGGATAAAAACGGTAAGGAAACAGGTAGAAGAATTTGGTATTTCCAAATGGTAACATACTCTTTCGCTGCCATGGCAGATGTAATAGATTATAAAGGCACACCAATAATGACGATTCCTTTAGCCAGCAGGGACTACAAACAGAATTACAAATGCAATGAATTCACTACATCAACTGAATCAAATATCGACTACAAGTATGGTCAGGCAACAGTGCTGAATCAAATCATTAATATGGTGGCAAATAAGGCCATCTCTGATTTGAGCAGTAATCTCACTTCAAATTTTGGTTACCAGGAAACAACAGTGAACGACTATTTGTGGGTGCTGAACACAAGAAAGAATCCTGAAAATGATAGTTACAAACAAGCCTGGTTAACTTTCAAACAAGCCATGTACAGCATGAATGCCAATGAACCATTGGATCAGGTAGTAAATATGATGCAACCCACTATTGATTATTTAAATAGTCTCAAAAGAAAATACAATACAGGTTCTAAGGCAGACAGGAAATTGAGATACTCATGCTTTTATAATCTGGCTAAAATTTATTATTATCTCGATATGCCTGACCAGGCCCTGGCAGAAGCATCAGCTCTACAGGTAAATGATTTCGATGAAAGTGATGGTAAGAGACTCGAAGCAGCCGCAAGCGCATTGAAAGCAGAATTAAAACAAAGCCAGATGCACAGCCGTCACTTTGCTATCAATCCCGATACTTATTCCGGCCCTTATGACACAATAAGCAATACTACCGTCAGCACAAATACAAATACAAATACAGGCAGCAATACCGGCGGAACAAGTACCAACACGAGCAATAGAAGCAGCGGTAAGAAACGCAAGTATTAATTGTACATCCTTTAACACAAAATTATTTATGGTCGCGGGGCTCACACTCCGCGATTTTTTATCTTGGCTATTATATGGCCAGAACTTCTACACTCCTTTTTATTTTTTCCTGCTTATTATCATCCAGCGGATTCTCACAAAATATTTTGAATGGAAGAGTTTTAGATAAGAATAGTGACAGGGTCGTAATTGCGGCCACTATTATGAACGTCACAAGAAACAGAATCAGTCAAAGTGACCAGGGTGGAAACTACCGTATTTTCGCGGGCATAGGAGATAAAGTGGTTTTTTCTTCGGCAGGATATAAATCAGACACATTCTCAGTTACCGAAGGAAGTCTATTTTCTCCATTTGATATTTTTCTTGAAAGAAATACAATTTCGCTTGAAGAAGTGAAAGTGGGTGAATTAAGTTCTTATCAGCTTGATTCTATCAGTCGGAGAGAAGAGTTCGAAGATTTCCTCAACAAAAGAAATACAAAACTGGTAGGCGGAAAAGGCAATGCTCCCACAGATGGTTTTGGAGTTGCATTTAGTCCAATCAGTTTTTTCTCCAAAAAAGAAACAGATGAGAGAAGATTCAGGAAGAATTTCCCGAAGATGGAAGAAGAGGCTTATATTGATTATCGCTTTTCCCGTGAATATGTACAAAACATTACCAAATTAAGTGGCGACTCATTACAACAATTTATGATCTTGTACCGGCCCAGCTATAAATTATGTCGCGCTTCTGGAAAAGCAGATATGCTTCTCTATGTAAATGACAAATACAAAGAGTTTATTTCTCCCAATAAAAAGAAAAAGAAGAAATAAAATTTTCATTAATATCCTGCAGCCTGACCGTCTTTTCTTGGATCTGAAGCCCCATAATAAACCTTTCCGTCAAACATAATGGCCTGGTATCCTCCAAAGATTCCATAGCCAAATTGAATTTGATGCCCCATTGTCATTAATGCACGTATTGTTTCATACGAAAATCCGGATTCCATTTGAATAGTGCCCGGAGTTTTTATATGTCCGCGCACAGGAAGTGTTCCCGAATGATTGATACGTGGAGCATCGCCCGCTTCCTGCAGACTCATTTTAAAATCTATCAGGTCCAGGAGAATTTGAACATGTCCCTGGGGCTGCATATCACCTCCCATTACTCCAAAACTCAACCAGGGTTTTCCCTCTTTAGTTACAAATGCAGGTATGATTGTATGAAACGGCCTCTTTCCAGGAGCATAACTGTTAATTTCCCCGGTAGAAAGTTCAAATGAAGCCCCGCGATTCTGTAAGGCAAAACCCAAACCTGCCGGAACTTCAAATGATCCATATAACCCTGCGTTGCTTTGAATAAATGAAACCATATTTCCATCTTTGTCCGCAACAGTTAAATAAATGGTATGTCCTGGTGAAATGGGACCAGGTTCATATACTCCGGCAAGATTGGGGTTGATCAATTTTCTTCTTTCAGCCGCATATTCTTTTGAAATGAGTTGTGCAACAGGAATTTTTTGTCCATTTGGTTCTCCATAATATTTTGCCATATCCTCATAAGCCAGTTTTTTTGCTTCAGTGAATAGATGCACATGTTCTTTTGATCCATATCCGAATGATGCCATATTATATCCTTCCAAAATATTCAGGATTTCAAGAACTGCAATACCCTGGCCATTTGGCGGAAGTTCCCAAACATCATATCCTCTGTAATTTGTTGAAACAGGATCTACCCATTCAGAATGGTGGTTTGCAAAATCCTGCATGGAAAGAAAGCCTCCATTTTTTGTGATGTGATCAACAATTGCCTTAGCAATATCTCCTTTATAATATGCGTCTCTGCCTCCTTTTGCAATTTTACTGAGTGTATTTGCCAGTTCCGGATTCTTAAAGATTTCACCTTTCACTGGAAATCTTCCCTGGGGCATATAGAGTTTTTTGAAATTTTCATTTTTATCCAGCACATCTTTATAGGTCAGGTTAAGAAAATTGTCATTGTCAACAATCTCAGAACCCACGGGAATGCCTTCATTGGCGTAATTAATTGCCGGGGTTAAGATATCGGTCATGGGTAAGCGCCCAAATTTATCGTGCAGAGAAAACCATCCGTCAACACATCCGGGAACAGAAACAGACAAAGGACCGCGGGAAGGAATAGCTGAATAATTTTTTGATTTGAACCATTCTGCAGTCATGCCCATTGCCGATCTGCCACTTGCATTAAGTCCGAACAACTTTTTTTCTTTCGCATCCCACACTATGGCAAATAGATCACCACCCGGACCGCACATGCTTGGTTCAGTAAGTGCGAGCATTGCATTGGCAGCAATCGCTGCATCAACTGCTGATCCACCTTTCTTAAGAATCTCGAGTGCAACCTGAGTAGCGAGTGGATTACTGGTCGCAACCATGCCATGGGTTCCCATTACTTCCGACCTGGTGGAAAAACTTTTGCCGGATAATCTGTCCTGGGCAAAGTTGTGGATAGATAAAAAAAGAAAAATTGTGGCTGATAAAAATTTGAATCGCATAATGCCGGTGTTAAATGTGGAGTATTAAAGTACAAAAATTTGAAGAAGGAAGAACAATTGGAAGTCTACTAAAGCGAAACGGGGTTTTCATCAATTTAAAAAAAGAATAATTATCTACACGTTAAGTCTTTTTCACATGGTTAGGTCAATTAGGTCATTGAAATTTGCTTATTGATCGATCATCTGATTTAGACTATTAATTTTTCTGAGATCCAATTCAGGGAAGGCATTTTATTTATTAGAATGCCTAACGGAAGGTCTGGTGGCGGGGGAGGGCACGGCCCAGGGAGGGCCCAATTGGGCGGAAGGTGTGGGAAGGGCTGGGAATTTATTAGAAGTTGGAATTCTTTTGGAATCGGATTTTATATGCAGTTGATTGAGTTCAAACAGGGTTAGAAGACAAATTTTTTTAATTAGTATTTTGGTTATGCTTGATTCGTAATTTATAATCATCACCGAATAAGAATCGTACTCCCCTTAAGATTATACTGTTTGCCCGTATCCCGGTGCGTGTATTGCAGGAACCAAACATAAGTGCCCGTAGACTGCGGCTTGCCATTTATAGTTCCATCCCATTTTTTAGTCCAGTCGGTAGTAGAAAAAACTTCCTGTCCAAATCGGTTGTACACTTTAAAAATCAAATTATCGGCCTTATAAGCATTGAGAGGATATAAATAATCATTTAATCCATCACCGTTAGGAGTAAACGCAGAAGGAATCGCAATATAACAACTCGCCACTACCTTAATCTGTTGCAGGGAAGTATCTGCACAGCCAATATTATCTCTTACTATTAGTGTCACAGGAAAGGTTTTGTCAGTAAGCGCGGTTGGATATTGTTGCGCAGGTGGATTTTGAACATTGCTATTGGATCCGTTTCCGAAATCCCAGTTCCATTGCGTAATATTCCCAATACTATGGTCCCTGAATAATGCGGAATCATTAGGACAAACCACGCTACTTGTTTCAAAAATTGATTTCAGGGTATTATTCAGATCAATGGTTGCAGACACAGAATCTTTACAAACACCATTACTAACGACCAGGGTTGCCTGCTTTAATCCGAATATTGAATAGATCATTTGAGGGTTCTGCAAATTGCTGGTAGCGCCATTATCAAATGTCCAGTTCCATGAATTCACATCATTGCGTCCATCGTGAGCAAATGCTATCGTATCACGCTTGCATCCAAAATAAATCTGGTAAGTGAAATTGGCAGATACTGTATCAACAGCATTAAAATTAAGCGAGGAGCCCGCCGGAGTTTGTTGTGCGCACTCATCAAAGATTGTGTTACCATCAGAACCATTCTTTAACGTTATCGTATAAACGCCTTTATTCACAATCGGACTACTTAACTGTATGGTAATGGTGCTGCTTAGATCATTTGAGCAGGTTCCGGCTGCGCCCGAAATAGTAACCGGATAGGGACCTGTAATTGTAAAGTCGGACCCATCCGCAGCTATAGAACTGCATTTCATTTTTTTCTTGAAAACAAGTTGTAAAGTACTTGGAGAACAGGCAACCGGTGTAATGCTGTCCATTGGTGTAGGAGCAACCGGACTAATCACAAACGGAACGTTGTCGCCCACGGGAACATTTCTATTGCAATTATCAAGTAGTGTATTTCCATCGCTCCCGTTTTTTATGGAGAGCGTGTAATTACCAATTGGAAGAGGCGCACTTAAATGAATGGTTATGGAGTCCATGTCGAACCCGGATGTACAGCTGGTGGCAACTGCACCAACCACTGTTGCAACTGCAGGAAAAATTGTAAAGTCTGACCCATCTGCTGCAAGCGTTGAACACTTCATTTTCTTGTTCAACTTTAATGTAAGAATGCTTGCGTCACAGGTTGCAATAGCCGAAGCAAGTTTTGGATTGGTAGGATCCGTAATGCTTGCAGTTCCTCCACCAAAAGAAAGGGAATATCCACTTTGTGTATCTGTAAAATGACTTATGAGCAAAAGGTAATTATGATTTTGTTGTAGCACGGGCATTTTACTAAATGGAGAATGTCCATAGCCTGCGCATTCAATCGCACTGGTACCGGCATTGCTCGCGCCTGTCAAACCAGCTTCCGCGCTCCAGTTCCCTACAATAAATAAATTGGCTTGAGAATAAATATCATTAGGGTCATGTCCCGTGATATCAAATAATTGCCAGTCATAGTCATCCTGTAGATTATTTGGAGTAATCAACAGTCCAAGTGTTCCTGCCTGAAAGCAGGTAAACTTATACCAGAATGGATTTTTATCGTAATAAGGCGCGCCGTCGTTGCAGGGTACCGGGATGGTTTTGGTGCCGCAAATGGGAACGGTAATCTGACTAAAAGTATCGGTTCCGCATACTGGAAAAGCGGTGGAGGGGTTCTGCCCCAGTATGGTACAGGCCTGTCCAAATAGATAGGGCGACGAAAAAATAAGGCACAGGATGCTGAGAAATAGAATCTTTTTGATCATAGTCAGGGCCCGAATTTAGGTATTATAGCCATAAACAAATTGCCTAAGTTGTTACGATTTTCCTAATGGCAGAGTTGGGAGTAAACCGGGTAATTTCCTACGTGAAAAAAGGTTAAAATCCCCTGATTTTCCCGGATTGGACGCATGATTTTGGGTTATCATCTCATATTCCAAATTCAATAAATTTTGAAATATAGCTTTGTTCCCGAAATGATGATAACGAATAAACGCAAAACTGTTTTTTATGAAAAAGATTAACTATAAAATCGCGAACTACCTGAAGAGAAATTTGATGTCAGCATGGATGTTGGGTCTTTCCCTGATCCTTTCATTATCTATCGCTACCAGTCATGCCAATGAAGATCCGGCTAACCGTAGCCGTTGGCACCAGCAATCAGTTGAAAGAACCCAGGCTGATATAAACACTATATTTTACGCTTTGAATCCACTTTGTGTTTCTCATAAAATTGTTGCAGCCAGGATTGAAAACCTTGCAATAAAATCTGACAATGAAAATCTTGCAAACGTTGCTTTCTGGGTCTCTTCAAACTGGACCATGACTTTGCCTGCAGCCATAAAAGAATCTGATGAAATTGCAATAGAAGAATTTGAGTTCCAGGCAGCACTTTACAACCTCATTCCTACATCAACGATTGCTGACAAAGCAGATGAAATGACTAATGTTGATTTTATGAGTGCTGATAATTTGAAATTGATGAACGTTTCGTCAGGAGAAATTTCGAACGCTGATGCGCAAATGACCGATTTATTTGTTGCAGCTAATTAGAAGAATAAATTTATAAAGACAGGCAGTTAAATTAGTAAGGGAATTTGATCTCATAGATATTTGGCCAAAGTTTTCCGGTTACCATGGTATTTCCTGATGTTGAATCATATGCGATTCCATTCAGTTCCTGGCAGCCGGGAAATTTTGTTTTTGCATCCTGGGTAAGTGTTCCCAAATTTAATCTTGCCAAAACTTTCCCTGATTGAGGATCAATTTTAACGATATCATTAGTGCCATAAACATTTGCATAAATTGATCCTTTTATCCATTCGAGTTCATTCAGATTAATCACAATTCCGTTTTCATCCATCACAGTAATTGTTTTCTGGGTCTGAAATTTTACAGGATCAAGCCAGGTAAGATGCTCAGAACCGTCACTCATAATTAAGGAGTGCCCATCGGTTGTCATGCCCCAACCCTCATTACTTGGAAAAGTGAATTCGCCAATTTTTTGAAATGATTTGGCGTCATAAATAAAACCGATTTTGGTTTTGTAAGTGAGTTGATAAACTTTATCATTTAAAAACGCAATTCCTTCTCCAAAATATTTTTGTTTGTCCAGCTCAGCCTTCACATTTATTTTTCCGCTCTTCAAATCAACAGGACCAAATATTGACCTGGATTGAGGAAAGCGTTCATAGTATCCCTCACTTTCATATAATTGTCCATCATGAAATAACAAACCTTCTGTATAGGAAGTGGTATCATGCGGATAAATAGCAACCACCGAATAATTTAATGAAGGAGTAGCATGAGTAGGTTCTGGTGTACTGGAATTGTTGGAATTGCAGGCAAGGGCAAAGCCTATTAATAGAATCAATGATATTCTTAACAATGAGATTAATTTTAAGATTTCGCGCAAAGGCGCAAAGCCGCAAAGAAATAGTATGGAGTACTTAGTACCTAGTACCTAGTACTTAGTACCTAGTACCAAGACAAAGCCTCAAACCAAACTCTGAACCTTTAACCTTTAACAAACATTCAATCTTCAACCTTCAACAGGTTTAAGATACTGCCTTATTCACCAGCGCTGCTGCTTCACTAAGCAGTATCGCAGATTGAACTTTGAGTCCGCTTTCTTCTATGAGTTTTTTGGCTTCTTCAGCATTTGTTCCTTGCAAGCGAACGATGATTGGTACCCTGATATCTCCGATTGAATTGTAGGCATCAATAACGCCCTGGGCCACACGATCGCAACGAACAATTCCTCCGAAAATATTAATGAGGATGGCTTTTACTTTTGGATCCTTGAGAATGATTCTAAAACCCGCCTCCACTGTTTGCGCATTGGCGCTTCCACCTACATCCAGGAAATTTGCAGGTTCACCACCACTTAATTTGATCATGTCCATAGTTGCCATGGCCAAACCTGCGCCATTTACCATGCATCCCACATTACCATCGAGCTTGATGAAATTCAAATTGTATTTATGAGCTTCGACTTCTGTAGGATCTTCTTCGGAAATGTCGCGAAGCGCTTCAAGATCAGGATGACGCATAAGTGCGTTGTCATCCAGGTTCATTTTGCAATCAACTGCAATAATTTTTTCATCACTGGTTTTGAAGAGCGGATTAATTTCAAGCATGCTGCAATCCAGCTCCACATAAGACTTATAAAGATTGGTAACAAAACGAACGCAATTTTTGAATGCTTCACCACTCAGGCCAAGATTAAAAGCAATTTTCCTTGCCTGGAAGGGAAGTAAGCCACCAGAAGGATGTACCCATTCTTTGTAGATCTTGTCCGGTGTATCATGTGCTACCTGTTCAATATCCATCCCACCTTCTGTGCTATACATGATCACATTCTGCCCTTTGCTTCGATCCATTAAAATGGAGAGGTAGAATTCCTTAACGGGATTGGGACCTGGATAATACACATCCTGGGCCACCAAAACCTTACTTACTAATTTTCCGGACGGGCCCGTTTGGATTGTTACCAGTGTGCCTCCAATAATATTACCAGCAATATTTTTTATTTCTTCAGCATTTTTCCCAACAGCAACACCGCGTTGTTCTGTTCCCTGAATTTTGCCCTTTCCTCTACCTCCGGCATGAATTTGCGCTTTCACAACCGCAAAACTGTTGCTATACTGAACCTTCAATTGCTTGTAGGCCTCTTCCGCTTTCTCGGGAGTATCAACTGGAATTCCTTCCTGAACCGGAACATTGTATTTCTTTAGTAATTCTTTTGCCTGGTACTCATGCAAATTCATGGAATAAAATTTTGACGAAAATAGCGAAATCTGATTAAAGGCTGTGGGTTATTGCCTGAATGATGAAAATAGTACTAAGTACTTAGTACCTGGTACCTAGAAAAGAATCAATGATATTTTGAATGGAGTATTTAGTACTTAGAACCCCCCAAAACCCATATCAAATATTTCATAGCTTGAACTCTGAACGATTAACCATGAACTTCATATTCTTTACTACTTTTGCCCCTTGTAAAATTCTAACATGAAATTGGATATACTCGCTATTTCGGTCCACCCTGATGATGCTGAGCTAGGTTGTTC
>PSRI01000183.1 GCA_003175935.1 Bacteroidota bacterium | reverse complement strand
ATAAAATGCCTAATCATTAAGAGCAACCTGGTTGAAACCGAATATTTACAGGAATTTATCCAACGTACGACCTATTTAAACGTGCGGAATTACGAAGGAAACCTGGCGACCGCTCTCCAAACCATTCGTGAAGAAAAACCTGAACTTGTAATTTGTGATCTTTCGCAAATCGCTTCTCTTAAAAATAATTATATCGTTTCATCGAGTACGCCTCCGGTTTTCGTGTGTACAACGGATCAGCAGGAATTTGATCTGGATTCCTATCCGGTGAAACCTTTTAGCGTTTTACAGTTTCCGGTTTCATTTGAGAACTTCCTTAGTACACTTCACCAGGCAAGGCTATTCATCCAGGGAGAACCAGTTGAAACCATTGATCCTATTAGGCGTGATTTTGTTTTTGTAAAATCTGAATACAAAATAATTAAGGTGAAATTTTCGGATATCCTTTATTGTGAGGGTATGAAAGACTATACTCAAATTTACCTGGCCGGAAAGCCGCAGCCTGTGCTTACTTTACACAATTTGAAAAATTTCGTTGCTAAATTACCTCAGGATGATTTTATAAGAGTACACCGCTCGTACGTGGTTTCTATTAATCACATTGAAACCATTTCGCGAAATGAAATTTCCATTGGCAAAAGAGTTATACCTATCGGCAATAGCTACAGGAATAATTTGTTTCAAATAGTGGAGATGAATTCCTGATAAGTTTGGGAAAAATATTTATACCATCTCCTTTATTTATCTACTCCAAGTACCGCAATTTCTTCTTTGCTCAGTGTAGGTAACTGTCCTTTAGTGAGCTTTCTCACTACGAGTTGTCCGGTTTTTAAAGCGTCTGCTTCAGAAGCAAATCGTTTTTGTCCCTCAACTGCCGGGATATATTCCTGGTGAATAAAGGTTTTTGAATCAACCCGCACATCATAGCCCCACCCACCTGTTGTTTGAAAAGTCTTAAGATCCACGCGCAACATTTCATGCTCCTTCTCATAGCGATACGCTACTCCCACTCCTCCAAGTAGAAGTAAGAATAGCGTGCAAATGAGAATCTTTTTATTCTTTAAAATCTTAGTCATTTGCATTATAAGGTTGATCAGGCATAAATTCCCTGATGTCATCGAACTGGTAAGTACTACTTCTTCCTGTTAATACAAAACCACGATTATTTATTTCAAATGAAACAGCTCCGGTTCTTTCTGTTCCTTCGTATGGAGTTTTCTTGGCCCAGAGATCAGTTGCAAAATCATATACCCATGTGTCCTTATAAATCGCCCCATTTTCACCCGTAGTTAAAAATGCTTTGTCATTAATTACGAATGCAACAGCATTGCTTCTGATAATCGCGTAGGCGTCGTCGTAAGAATCAGTGCTTACGTTTGCAATTTTTCTTAGTTCAGTCCAGGCCTGACCTTCGGGCTGAGTAGGATCGAATACCCAAAAATCGTTCACGGCTGTTCCGTTATTAACTCCCGTAACGATATATGCTTTATTTTGATAAACAAATGATACTGCAGCAGATCTTTTGGTTCCACCAAGACTTACTCTTTGGGTCCAGGAGTCGGCACCAGGATCGTATTCCCAAATATCTTTCAAATAATTACCATCGAACCCAGTGGACAAATATCCTTTTCCATTAATTGCAAATGCAACTGCGTCATAACGCGCAGAGCCTGCGAAATCATTTTTCTGCGTCCATGAATTAGCTTCGGGATCATATTTCCAAACGTCTACAAGTTTGTTTACTCCATCATAACCTGTGGCCAGGTAACCCTGATCGGAAATTGAAAATGCTACGGCAGAACTGCGCGGAGTTCCAGGGAATTGGGCTTTTTGCTGCCAGAAATTATCCTGGGGATCATATTGCCACAAATCATTTAATCTTTTTTCTCCATCATAGCCGGTAGCGATATAGGCTTTAGTGCCCGCAGTAAATGATACAGCTTCGCTGCGCGCTACTCCCTCAAAATCTGAACGACTGATCCAGTTACCATCAGTAGTTCCAGTGTTTGTGGTTGAACTTTTTGAACAGGAAACAAGTGATACAGATCCAATACCTAATAACCAGAAAAAGTTGGTGATAGCTTTCATTCGAACTTAAAATTTGTGGCTAAACTATCTGAATTCATTGCCGCCAAATCGTTAAAATGGAACTTCACAGCTTATTTGTCTACGAAGAATGATATTTCATATACTAATCATTTTTAAATTCCCTCCATGCGCGTTTTTCAATCTTTTTCAATCAATTGGCCTTCATAGATAAAATGGTGTTATTGGTAGACTAACCATGCTCGTTAATCCATACTAACAAATTACTAACAACAAGAGCATCTAATATTGACCTCAAATTGAACTCCACCCATGCGGGCTCTACTATATAACTATAGCAGATTTATGTTGATGATGAGAAATATACTTTGTACCCTGGCAGTGATTATGCTCTTTTGCAATTGTAAAAAAGCATACATACAATTCGGTGGCGAGTTTGTAGATAATGGTACTACTAATATAGTTCTCGTGGATACGATAACTCCACTCGTCTCTACTATTTACAGAGATTCGGTTTCAACCTCCGGATCAGGTACTTTATTAGTTGGATCTTATCGTGACAGTCTGTTTGGATCAGTAACATGCAAATCTTTCATGAACGTAGTTCCACCTACAATTACTACGCTTAACTTTTCCGCATCTGCGAGATTTGATTCCATTCGGCTCATTTTAAAACCAAACAAATCTTATTACGGCGATACCATTAATCCGCAACCCATCAATGTTTACCAACTGGCGGCACCAATTCAACTGGGCGAAACTCAGTTTCTGCTTTATAACAATTCTGACTTTCCGATTAATCCAACACCAATAGGAAGCATCTCCAGAACTTTTCATCCTTCAGACACAAGCTCCATTCAAATACCACTGAATGATGCTCTCGGTCAACAACTTTTTGATTTGGTAGTGAATAAAGCTGACCAGGTTAAAACTGCGGCAGACTTCATCGCATACTTTAATGGTTTGCAAGTCGCTCCCGGAACAGGTCCTTCGACCTCAGTTTTTGGATTTAGCGATAGCGTCACGATGCGGGTCTATTATCACGAAGCAAACCCCAGCCCTGTAAGCAAAGCAATAGATTTTGCATATGCGAATAAAAATTTACAGTTCAATCAAATTCATTACGATAGAACAGGCACTCTCCTGGAACCACTTAATCCCACAAACCTCGAAATGCCTTCTTCCCAAATGGGAAATATGGGCTTTGTACAAACAGCCACTGGCATCGTTGCTAAAATTAGATTTCCAACACTTAGAAATCTTTTACAAAGACCCGATTACGCTAAAATTGTAAGGGCAGAATTGGATATAGAACCGATAAGGGGAACTTATGTAACGCACTTTGCACTTCCACCACAATTGGAAGCCTATACTACCACTGTGCTTAACCAACCGCTGGCACCCATTACAGCTCCCGCAATAAACGGACAATTAGTAAACCAAATGGGCAACCTCACCATTGATTGGATTTACGGTCAGAATACCATGTATTCTTATGATGTCACTGCCTATTTGCAGCAGCAGATTGTTATTACCGACAATAATAAAAACGGCTTATTGCTTCAACCATCAACTCCGGCTTTTAACAGCTCACTAAATCGCCTTGTGTTTGGAGACAGCGATAACCCAAATAATAGTATCAAATTGAAAGTCTACTATATTTCGATTCAACCATAACCGGGAAATAATAAATGAAATCACCTCGTTCATACCTGCTGTTATTAATTATTGCGTTTGTGCATTACCGTGGTTTTGCACAAAATAACAGTTCGCCGTATTCAATCCTGGGCATTGGTGATATCGAAGAGAGCCATTTCAATCGTGTGTCAGGTATGGCAAATACCGGAATTGCTTACAGAAGTAGCGGATACCTGATCAATAACAATCCGGCAGCTTATTCTGAATTGAGTGACCAGATATTTTTCGTTGAGGCCGCAGCAAGGGCATCATTTATTTCATATTATGGAACCGCGATTACAAGCGAAAATGATCAAACCCGGGATTTTGCGATTGAAAGATTCAGCCTGGGCATACGTGTTAACAAATTTTGGGGAAGTAGCGTTGGATTTATGCCTTACAGTACGGCCAATTACAGTTTTACCGGATTAAAATCTATTCAGGGCTCGAATATTTCTACACCTGCCGACTACGAAGGAAATGGAGGGGTAAATCAATTCTACTGGGGAAATGGATTCAAAATCACGAAACATTTTTCAATTGGAGTCAACCTTGCTTATCTCAATGGTACACTCAGTCAAAAGGAAACAATCGGAAGTACTTCGGTGAGTAACCAGGTTGTTACAACAAAAGATGTGTACTTGAGAAATTTCTACCCGTCATATGGAATGCAATTTTATCACAAGCTCAACAGTAAATGGGATTTTGGTATCGGTGCGACCTATGCATATAAAAAGGATTTGAAGGCTGAATATACTTCCACTGTTACTAACGGGACAAATACCACGATAAGTGATAACGTAACCAAGGACGACTATTTCACCCTGCCAAATACAACCGGAGTCGGTATTGCACTTACAAAAAACAAGAAGACAACATTTGTAGCCGACTATAGATACCAGGCATGGTCGGATCTAAATTATAAAGGATTTAATTATTACCTCCAGAATAGTAGCAGATTGTCGGCGGGAATTGAAATTTCGAAGAAAAAGCAGGGATATCAGAATACAGTCGAAACTGTATTCTACCAGGCGGGACTATTCTATTCAAATTCTTATTTGAATGTTAATAACGAGCAGCTAAAGGATATGGGATTTTCTATTGGTATGGGATTTAATTCCAAAAGAAATGCTTTAGGATACTGTTTCGCCTTTGAATATGGAATCCGTGGAACACAAAATTCCGGGCTGATCCAGGAAAAATACGGCAGACTCACGATAACACTTTCTTATCGCGATTTTTGGTTAACGAAGGGAAGGAAATATTATTAATGTACGTCTAACATACCATAACTGCCGACCACAAAACACGTCTCTTGTGTTTTATAGATTATATAGGGTTCAATTTCGAGGGAGTATTCTTACTCCCTCTTTTTATTGAATCACCTTAATTGGAGTCAAAGGCTCACCTAAATCTTTTGTTCTACTTGGGAAACTATTAATTAGAGAGTCTACATAAGTAGCATCTTTTACACCATGCATAAAAGTCTTTTCCTGGAAAATATAAATCTTATGGTTTGTAGAAAGGCAATTTTGAATTGCATCATCGAGGGTCTTTCTTTCAAGGGAATCATTGCTGGTAGGTTCGATATAAAGTTTTGCGTGTGTGCATCTTTTCAAATAGCCATCAGTAATCCAGTTGTCTTCTAATAAAAGAATATCAGCCGGATCTGCCTGGTTGCATACTGTTTTAGTTTTTGCATAAAATATATCATTCTCAATATTCAAAAGCCATTTTACACTGCCCCAATAATTAATTACGAACAATGACAATGCAATAAAAGAGAGGACATATTTACTTCGTGGACTCTTGCTCCAGTATTTGCTCAATCCCCCAATCAAAATCCAAATCACTACGGATTGCGGTATCCAAAACTCAAGATTCTCAGGCATCCAGAAAAAGAAAAATATAGAATAGATTACAAGGAAAAGTAAAAATGGAGCAAGTGTAATTTTTTCACTCCTCCAAATCGTTTTGGATTTTTTTAGAATCAGAATAGTAATTACTACTATGACCACCAATAAAACCATGGTGAGTAGCAATAATGCCAGCGCATATTTTTCCGACAGGTTTCTTACGAGATAGGTTTCATCTGTAAGGTTGTGATAGAAAAACTTATTCTCCAGAAAATCCCGAATGAATGGGACCTGAAAAACAAATTGTCCACCAATTAAAGCGTGTGAAAAACCGACAAAGGCGTTGAAAAGCGTGCTTAATTTTGCAGGAAACCAATATTTACTGCTTCGTGTATATCCTTCAGCCCACTTGATCCATTCGGGTATATTGAATTGTCCGATAGAAATGGATCCCAGAATAATATAAATTATCAATACGGAACCCCCGCCAATAATTGCATAGGCAAGCAGAGATTTGATTGCAGAACTATTGTTTCTTTCTTTCCATATTCTCCACAAAATAATTGGTGCCATCAAAACATTTACCTGATGGAACAGAATTGCCATCGCATGAAAGAGTATCGCCTTTTTTAGATTGAAATTCTTTTTTGCAACTTCATTCAGGGTGAGAAGTGTAAAGAAAAGGGGAGGCATGTAAACCTCAATATTTGTGCTATAGTACCAAAATCCAAAAGAAAAACAAATCATGCAGCAGGTTAGCAACGAATTCAGGGATGAAATTTGAAAGCGATTTTTAAGAATTTGATATACTACTAACAATACTCCACTTGCCCATGCAGCGGTAACCGTTTCAATGAGATAATAAGATTTTATATGAGGGAAAATCCATTGAAGAAACCTGAACAATCCAAATGTTGTGAAATGATAGAATAGATGGTGAGGCTGTATGAGGTTTATGCCTGATTCAAATTCATACAGGTAATCTATTGAATCGTGCGACGCCGAAAAATTGCTGGTTAAATGAAACAAAAAGAAAATAAAGAAAACTAGGTATATCGCAGCGTAGTTTAATGTATTTCGCTTCATGAGTTTAGGGTATCCTTTTACAATGAGTGTAAAATATTAAGATAATGCAATATTTATGTAATTAGAAATAAAAACTTAATATTCAAATGTCCTGAATCGTTGCAGATGTTAACGGACATTTATTTTTTTACAATGAACGCAAACCTGTCTTTAAGATCCAGGAATCTCTTTTCAAAAACATAATAGCTGGTAATGCTAACACCAATAGCAACCAGCAAAGCCAGAATACTTGCTAATGAGGCCATAACAAAACTGTGAAGATCCCAGCCGGTTTTTTGCGCGATCGTCTGTACAACAAGTATCCCTATAAAATGCAGGCAGTATAATCCATAAGTATAAATGCCCAGTTTACTTACCAGCTTAAAATTGGAGAATTTAAAAAATGAATTTCTGGAGTAGTTCTGTTCCAGGATAATCAAACCAAAAAAGGTACTGATCACCAGGCGTTCAATTACAATCAATCCCGGAGTATGAAAAATCTGTTTTTTGAATATGAAAATAAATATGGCTGCAGCGTAAATAAAAGCTATTAACCATTTTGGAAGATTGCGTATAATTTGAAGGAATTTGCTTTCATATGAACAGTAATAAGCCAGCAATCCTCCAAAGGCCATATCACCAATAACTGAGAATGTGTGAAAATACCTGATCGCATAGTCGTGATCGTTGTCGCCAGTAAAAAAAGATCTGAACACAAGAGTAAAGGCAATGATTGCAACGAATATCCACTTGCAAAATTTAATTGGCGTGAATTTAAGAATCACCGGCCAACTCAAATAAAACTGTTCTTCTACGGCTACGGACCATAACACGGACAGCACAAGCGCATCAGGCACTATGGGCCAGGAATGCATGAAATCAAAATTGTTTGCGAAAAAGAAATAATAAACAGGATGTGCAACTTCTTCAGAATGTTGTCCCATCAAAGTTTTAACATATGGAAAAACTAAAAATCCAAATGCAACACACAAATAAAAAAGCGGCCAGATCCTCAATATTCTCCTTATATAAAAGTTCCTGACATGTATCGTTCCTTTATACTCTTTTTCACGAATAAGAAGGAAAGTGATGAGAAATCCACTTAATACAAAAAAGAAATTTACTCCCAGGTTGCCATTTTGAAACAGAGATTCAATATAAGGATAGCCCGAAGATTTTTTAATATTCTGGAAAATGGTTTTATAGCAGTGGAACAGGAATACCACGAAAAAGCAGATGAATCGAAGTCCATCAAGGTTTGGGAAGAAAACTTTGTCTTTTTTCACGCCGCTCGATTGTGTCATGGGTACAGGCTCAGTTATTTGATATTATAAGCAGCCAAAACGTCCGAGAATTTTACACCGATAAATTTTTCTATTTCAATGATTGAAACATTTAAATCTCGTTCGAGTGTTCTTTGTTTGGCAAGTTCAACATTGTAACTTTTATAAGCCTGGTTGAGATCGTCAATCTTAATCTCTCCATCAGCATATTGTTTTTGTGCGGTGAGGTAGGCCGTATATTGTTCAGTTGCCAGCTCATTTTGCAATTCAAGAAGCGCCTTCCTTTGAAGGTAATCTTCATAACTGGTAAGAACAAGTGCCCTTATCTCTCTGTATTTTTCATTTTTCTGGGCCTGCCCGATTGCTATAGTTTCTTTTGCAATATTCATTTCAGAATTTCGGCGCGAAAATGTTCCGAGGGGAAGGTTCACACCCACGTTCACTTTAGGATAATAAATATTACCTGCAGTACTGGTTCCATTAATTACAGATTCGTTTACGTTACCAATTACATAGAACTTATCCAGCCAGGAGTTTTTAGCAATTTTGAGATTATATTCTGCAATCGCAATATTTCCATCTGCAATTTCAAAACTGGGGTTTTGGATAGCAAGCTGCACCAGTCTTTCCCTGATATCCAGAGTTTGCAATGGTGTTGAATCAGTAAATCTCTTATACTGATCGACAGTAGTAGGCTGTCCTGGTTTATTCTGACCATGTGCAAGGGCTACAATCAAAATTGTCAGCAGTAACGTAATGCGATGCTTCATATTTCAGAGAGAATTTTAGTTTCTTGAGATTTTCTTTTGGCTCTGTCAAGTTGCAATAATCTGGTCATGATTGCAAGTATCGGATAAAATAAAAATGTGCTGGGTATTTGGCCTATTGAAGTTTGCGAATACTGGGTAACCACGTATGAAAATTCAACTACAGTAATTGCAATAATATAGTGCTTGAACAATGGGTCGGTCATGAGATAATAAAAATGGATTCCCTGGAAAAGGACTATAAAGAAAAATCCAAGCATAAAAGCATAACCTACCCAACCTGTTTCAATGGCAGATTTTAGCAAACCACTATCATGTGGAAATCCAGCAAGAGGATGTCCCGGATTAAATCTCAGGCCATCCTGTGCGCTTGTTTCAATTCCTCCGCCCAATGGGTGAGCATATATGTAGGGTTGTATTAAATGACGGTTTACGTCACGCACATTCAAAGACTGGTCATCCGACTTAAAAGTAGTACGCATCCTGTTTATGGTGGGATTGTCAATTGGTGCAAAGAAAATAAACATGAATCCCATGATGCTGAAAAATACAAGCATTAATGTTCGCTTATGCGTAATAGTCATAAGTGCATAAAGCGCCACTGCGGCAGGTGGAATGATATTGGTGGTTCTTGTTCCCGAATAACTCATTCCCAGATACATAATCAGCGCTGCAAAAAACAAAAATCTTTTTCTTTTTTTCTTCGGCTCAGACAATCCCAAAATCAGGCAAAGCATACTCATGGAGCCCGACAAAATTCCGAATGCCGGAGGGTCAGAAAGCAATGAAAACTTTCTGAGGTATCCTGCTGTAAATATCAGGCTATATTCATGCGGATCTGATTTGAGCCAGTTCATCTCAAATGGAAATAGTCCAAACCAGGCTTGTTTACACCCGTATAATGCCGTAATAAATGCCATTATTATCCAGAAAGAAATAAACTGGTAAATTTTTTCCCAGGTATTCAATACTCTGTATGCAATCAAATAAACCATTAGAAAACCGGCCCATCTTCGAATAAAAAATACCCAGCCTTCCAATGAATACATGTTAGGATTAAATGCTTCTACAATGAAAAAAAGTGTGTAAATAATCAGAGCAATGGAAACAGGGGATTTTAGAAATGAAGCATAATTATCAAGCTCAATTTTAGACCTTGAAAAATACACACCGATAAAAGTGACCAGAACCAGGATTTCAACTCCTGTGCTAAGTGGTACATTGATTCCCATTCGCGTGGGTAGAAATACAAAAAAAGAAGCGAATATGGTGATGTAAAAACCAAGAAGCGGTTGCATTAAACAAATTCCTAAAACAATTGCTCCTCCAAATGCGCCAATGATGGCGAAATTCACCGTATAGATTTTATATACGGCGCAAAATGCAAACAATGCCGCAAAAAAGCAGAGTATGATCCAACCGGCAGGAGAATTAAATCTTTTGAGAACAATATTCCTCCTGACCCATTTACTTAATTTGAAATTGTTATATGGTGTGCTTGCAGGCATTTACTAAAAGAACAGCATTTTAAAATACAAAAGCAACATAACCATCACTATAAAAAGTATGGTTATAAATTCCAAAAACCGGTTATTATTTGTATTCCCGTCAGTCATGCACCTGATTTAAATTCATTAATGCATCATCCAGCTTTTCAACGCAGGATTCCCAGGTATGGCTTCGTGCAAATGATTTACGTTTTATTATAAGCGCCGCGTCATTTACACTGGATAAAGCTTTTTCAATTGAGACTACATAATCTTCAGCATTTTCGCATAAATAAACATAATCCCCGAACATTTCCATCGCGTCGGTATGCGTAGCAACCACTGGCTTTCCAAGAGCAAGGTATTCATCAACCTTAAGTGGATAATTACCGCGGGTCATCTCATTTTTTAGTTGCGGATTGATGCAAACATCAAAATGGCTGATAAAGCCTGGCAATTCTTTTAGCTCCTTTCTACCGGTAAAATAGACGTTTTTAATTTGATGAAGGTCACTTTTCGCAAAAGTATTGTCTTCTGGCCCCACCATCACTACACTCCATTTGGGATTCTTTAATGCGATCGTGCGTATAATTTCCAGATCCAGTCTGGTAGACAATATCGCTCCAACATATCCAATTATTGGACCTGGAATATTTTCGAGTTCTTTTGGTTTTGGAAAATCTCTCTCCAAAAACAATTCCAGATCCACTCCCTGCCCAACAAAAAAGCTATTTGGATTAAACTTATGTGCATAGTCGGCCAGCTGCTGTGAATTTGCAATTACCACATCAGATTTTTCAATAAGCCTGGGCTCTAATCTCAAACCATGTTTCCTATAATACTCCTGGGTCGTCAATTGGTCGCGGATATAATAAATAGTCAGGTCAACATTCTCGATAAGTTCCTCCATATAATAACCTCTCAAAAAATCATTTTCTATATAAAGGATTGGACTTTTAAAGTCGAGTTCTCTGGCCGCTTTATTTATTTCTTTAGCCAAACGTTTTGCATTCAATTTACTCAACTGATCATATGCCCAGGTCCAACCGATACTGTTAATTGATTCAAGAATTGATGCCGGGTTCAGGACCCAGATATTCTCATCAACTTTAGTTAGCCTTTTTGATTCATCCTTTCTCCCTTCAAGTCTGTTCTTCGTTTTTTGATCATGACGATTGCGAAATAATGAAGCTCTGTCAAGTGCACGATTTACAAAAAGCACCCGGTTTTGATTTTTGGCGAATACCGATGCGTACTTCTTACTGGAGCCACCAATTTCCATGTCCCAGCTCTTCAACGCAAAGAGAATGATATCCCTGTTTTTTATAAACTCGCACGCCATTTCTTAAAAAAGATTTCTTTCAACTTCCTGTACATCTCAGGATAAAATTGAATTGCATATTTGAATGTGTTCAGGAAATTAATGTTGTAATGTTTCCTGAGCAGATACTGACTCACAATAAACCCTACGATATGTGTTATAGTAATTGCATATCCTGCGCCAAGCGGACTTTGCAACTGCTTTACGAAAACATAGCAAAGCACTACGCAAAGAATAGCCATGAATGATATCAACCTGAAATTTGCTTTTGCCCTTCCACTGCTGTCCATGATAGTTGCAAATTGTTTGAGGAATGCAGTGAATATGCTATTGATGAGAAGTACTCTCAAAATGATCACTGCATCGAGATATTGATTACCCGCAAGGATGGAAATAATAAATCCGGGAAAAACAGCAATAAAAATAATTGCTGGGATCAATATTGATAATACCGATCCAACCGATTTTTCATATAGATATTTTAGTTGAGAAATATTGCCACCACCAGCAGTCTTGGCACTTTTGGGAAACATCACTTCTGAAATAATATGCGAAGGCAGATCCAGCAAATTCACAACACGCAAAGCAGTGTTGTAGACAGCCAGGGTTGCAGTTCCTAATATTCTTGGTATGAAAGTTTGATCCGCATTTTTAAATACCATTGTACTAAATCCGGAACCGAGAATAATTTTGCCAAAGTTCCACAGGGTTTTTATCCAATCCCAACTGGGTTTAAATTCCTTGTGTAAAAACTTCCTCACAAACCTGTAACTCATAAAAGTTCCCGCAACAATTCCAATCACATAATAAATCGCCAGCTGGTATAATTCAATTCCGTCGAAAACGAAAAGATGAATAAGCATGAGCGTAAACCATGTGCATTGGCGAACCAGGTAGGCCCAAAATATTCCACGGAAATCCGAATAAGCATTTTGTGTCCATTCAAAATGCGAGAATGGAATCAGGATCACCAGCCCAATCAAAAATATGTAAAGCACACGGGCAAGTGCAGGGGCGTGTAGAAAATTTGAAAACGGAATATTGAAAATAGCCATCAGCACACCAATGATAACGGTAACTCCGATATTCATTACGAGTGCCGCCGAACCAATTTTGGGAATTTCCGATTCATTACTGGAGTTCAAATATTTGATATACGCATTGCGTACGAGGCATTGTCTGAATAATTCAATATTAGCCGTGATTGCCAGAAAAAGGTCCCATACACCACGATGCTCCTTGGTCAAAGCACGCGATAGCACAAAGAAACTGGCAATACCAAACACCATTACAGACAGACGCTGTAGTCCACTGAATAATGCCGAATTAAGAAAATAATTATTGTTTTGCTCCCGGGTCATTCTGATTGCTTAAGCTGTAGCTGGCTCGCCGTTCACAGAGATACTGGATTTGGAGGGATTTTTTGCTTTAGGTTTTTCAAGACTATACAACCACCAGAATCCCATCTTCATGGCCAGTTGATAAAAAAGTATGGTAAAAAACAATCCTGAAATTATTCCTAAAATCAGGAGCAGGGGTACATAATTTATGCCCAGGGCTCTGGATAGAAATACCCTGGTTGCAGCAATTATGATTACATGCGATACATAAATATAAAGAGAATGGTATCCAACCACCCTTAACCATTTTCCAATTTCTAATCGCTGAAGAATATGACAAACACAAACTACAAATGTGCAGCCCGTCAATGCAATTAACGCATATATTGTTGGCTGGTTTTCCTCAACAAAAGAATACCGTGCTAAACCACTATTTAGATTGGCAGTTAGGAAATAATACTGACTCACACAAAAAAATGGCAAGAGTATCAACACTGTCTTCCACGAACTCAGTATTGCAATTGTTTCTTTTTTGCGAATGCTATCTGCAATCAATTCGCCAACTGCAAAGAATACATAGTAATGCAGTATATCATAAATGAAATAAGTTTCGATTTTATGCCTCACAAGCCAGGTCGACAAATAATACATCACGGCTCCCAATATGAACTGATAAATGGGTTTTAGGTTGAGTTTTACTTTTACCAATGCATAAAGAATGGTTACATTGAACAGAGCATACAAATACCAAAATTGTTCAATTTCCCGAGGGGCGTACAATATATACAGGTAATCAGAAACTTTCCTGTCTCCGTTTACATATTTAGAAAATACGAGTTGTAAAGTGATTTGAAGGGATGCCCAAAGTACATAAGGGTACAGAATGAGTTTTGCCTTGTTGAGGATAAATCCCCCTATACCTCTTTTACTCAGGCTGCCGCCCATAAATACTCCCGAAACGATAAAGAACAAAGGCATCCTGAAGCTAAAGAAGACGATATTGGCATGTTCCAAACCCATCCATCGGGTAACGTTAATGCCTGCCTGCTTGATGCCTTCAAAAACATGACGATAGAGCACGAGGATAATGGCAATGCCCCTCGCATAATCTATCCAGGCGAGCCTGTTTTTGCCGCCATCTAAAATATTTTTAAAGACTGTCTTCAGCATGGTATCAGATCGTGATATTACAAATCCATGTTTTCTGTTTGCACATTATTCAAAATCGCACCGGAAAATTTTCCATTCAGGTTTTGGAGAAACCGGATTGATTCGATATCTGTTTGTTTGATACTGGATTCTGCGGAAAATACGATCACAACTTTATCTACATATTGGGTGAGTTCATTGCTGTCTGAATGATTATTGAGTGCCGCACCCTCCAGGAATATATAGTCATACTCAGTATCAAGGTTTGAGAGGTGACTCAATATATTATTGAAAGGCAAAATCTCTGCAGGAGTATAGTTCCCGCCTTTGCAGCCAATGATATCAACTCCGGGAATTGAAGTAGGACTGATTATCCTCCTGAAATTCTCAAGAGAAAAGTTGTTATTAAGCCTGATTGAATCTTCCAGTGTTGGGGAAGCCTCAAATTTTTGGGTAAGAGTATTATTCGAAAAATTGGTATCGATCAACAAAACTTTTTTCTTACTCAGGTAAAGGCTTGTGGCGAGCGCCTCAATAATGGTGCTTTTTCCTTCACCTGTTTTTGTGCTGGTAAACAAAAATACTTTCCTGGAACTGCTGTCGATTTCAAATCTTAGTTTTCTCAGGTGCTCTTTAAAAACTTCCTCATCACTAACCGTTTTTCCTTCTAAATAAGTATTGCCAACAACTTCCAGAATATTTTTATTCTTGAGGTTAACATTATTTACTACACTCAGCAATTTCAGACTCACGGCTTTCAAAAACTGTGATGGAGTTTTTACAGATGAGTCGAAAATTTCTGCAAACAGAATGATGATCATCGCAAGGAACATCATTGATACAGCTGCTAATGCCGTAGTCATAATTCTTTTTGCAGGTTCCGGCTCAATTGCCGGCTGTCCCACCAGGGTTTGTTTAAAATTTTCAGCAGGGTTTTCTTTCAACAGACCCTGCGCCTGACTGTATTTTTCTTTAATATTTTTTAATGCATTATTCTCAATATCCAATTTCGCCTGAATAGTTTTAAGTTCTACTTCTCCACCAGGGTTTACATTTGTTTTTTTGTCATAAACCTTGATCCGGTCTTCGTATTGCTGAATGGTTTCGTTTGATGCGGTTAAGTTTGCCTGCTCAGTAGAAATTTTTGCATTCAGGTCATCAATATCCTGATTCCTTTTGGTTGTATTTCCACCGCTGCTCGACTTAATTACAATCTGCGCGGTAATGTCCTGAATCTGTCTTTGCAAATCAGGATCATTTCCCCCCTTGCGGTTATTTTCCGCCATCAATTCCTGTTGCTTGTTCTTCAGTCTAACAACTTCTGCATTATTATTACCTGCACCTGCCGCTTGCTGCAATGTTGCGAGCCTGGTTTTGTAGGATGCAAGGTTTTGAACATAAGTATTATTTTTTCCTCTTTCTTCTGCTAACTTGGTTTCAAGTTGAGTTACCGTTTGAAGGGCACCAGTACCAATTACAGTTGGATCAATGGCTCCGGTCTTCACTCGTGCGAGGCGGAGTTGTTCGTTTAGAGAATCAACTTTCTTTTGTTGTTGCGCAACCAGTTGGTCAATGGTTTCAGCAGAGTTTCCTGAACGTTCTTCTGTGAGCGAACGATAGTAACTCAAAAATTCCTGTCCCAGGGTATTTACAGTGAAGGCGGAGAGTTCAGCATTTTCAGAAAAGCAAACGATATTCATATAGTCAGTTCCTTCCACTCTACTGATAGTTAAAAAATCCCGAAGAGATTTATAGTCGTATTTATAGAGCTCAAGGAATTCCAGAATATTTTTTTCATCAGTTTCCGATGAATATAGAATTTCCCTGGTCTGCAGTTTTTTCTTCAGAATTTCAATTGCTTTCTCCTTATCTACTGCATTGTAAATCTTGGTCTTTGTTTGTTCGGGTTTGAGTTTTCTGAAAGCCCGGTTTGGGTTCTCCAAATCGTGAAGGAGGAGTCGGTAGGAAAGCATACCGATAACCTGGATCGACTTCATCGTTTCTGTAACGTTCTTAAATTTGGCATCGAGGTTAAAGTAGTCAACAGATGATCCATCTATCAACCTCACTTTTTCAGCGGTAAATCCTGTAGAGTATTGTGCAACAGACTCGTATAGTGGTTTTTTGAATAAACTAATTACAAAAGCCGCACCAGCTGCCAGCAAAGTTGCAAGCAGGATCGTCCATTTTCTTCTTAAAAGAACTCTTAAGAGGTAAGTAATATCCATAATTCCGGGTGTTTATAACAAGCTGCTAAGTTAAAAAATCCGGTATAGGAATTATACCGGATTTTATTAACGGTCTGTGGTTCTATTAGTTCTTAGTTTTTATCAGTTTGATGGACTTTTCTACCACTCCATCGCGGGTAACTCTCATGAAATAGATGCCTGGTGCTAATCCTGTTCCGCCCAGATCCAATCTCAAATTATAGCTGCCTTTATCCAGGTGCCCGGCATTATTTTGATACATTAGTCTGCCTGAAACATCTGTCAATTGGATAGC
Organism: Bacteroidota bacterium; assembly: GCA_003175935.1. Taxonomy (GTDB): domain Bacteria; phylum Bacteroidota; class Bacteroidia; order Chitinophagales; family Chitinophagaceae; genus PSRI01. Next base: position 24,992 of record PSRI01000183.1, on the reverse strand, counting down.
CACATTACCAGCCTGTTCAGTTGAGAAGTCAACAAATACCTGACTCACAAATGGATTCGGATAAGCTCTGAGCTTGCCATTGAAGGCATTCGGAGTTCCAACAGATCTGCCATTTCCAACCTGTACAGGTTCTGGTTGTCCTGAAGTTCTGCCCTGAATTCCACCGCTTCCGGTAGTAGTATCATCGTACATCTGGATTACAACCGCACTGGTGAAGGAGAATGTGGCATTTCCTGCCGTAGTCACGTTCAACAATAATTCTCCATTCTGATCAGGAACAAGTCCGTCGATATACATCGCCTTCGACTGGTTATAGTAGCTGTTCAGGTAAGTTGTCTTTCCACCTACTGAGTACGCAGTAGTAAAGTCAGATCCACTCCATGTTGAACTACCAAAGAATCCGATCCTGTATTTCTTATTCAAATTCAGGTTAGTGAGTTTGAACTGTGCCAATTGGTGAGGATCGATCCAGAAGTTAGCGTGCATTACATTATCAGGGAAAATTCCTGAGTTATTACCAGTTGTTACTCCAGTATAGTTTTCTCCATTGAATTCCATTGAAACTACAATTCCTATACCAGAGCTGAAGCCCAGATCATTCATCAGCGGATTGATTCCTGCGCCAACAACCGGGTTAGCATTAAAGCTGTTCCATGGATTTCCTGGAGGAGGTACCGTTACGTTAAAATTCACATAGTCGATCACGAGCGGTGTGGTTGTTGAAGCAGTGTTGCTGTAATCACTGTTAGTAGAACCAAGCGCTCTCACTTTATAATAGTACTTCGTATTCGAAATCAAATTCACATCGGTAAAGGTGTTAGTATTCGCACCAACTGATCCTGCAACAGTTGCAAATGATCCATTCGGAGAAACGTCTCTTCTGATTTCAAATCCTGTTTCGTTATCGGACCTGTCTGACCAGGTAAGTTTGATGCTGTTTTTATTTACAACCTCAGCGAACAGATTTCCTGGTCTTACAAGACCCAGTGAAGGATCGTATTCTTCCAGAACAAGTGCATTCAACACTGCATAGGAAGCAGAGGAAGGTTTGGTCATGGTAACATTGATTGTACCAGTTCCATCAGGAACCAAACCATTCAATTGAGCATTCTTATTGGTATTGAAAGTTCCGTCCATCGTTACCGATTTAGCACCTGAAGTGTACGTAGCTGCAGATTGCACACCGATATCATTGCTTCCGAAGAATCCGATATTGTATTTCTTCTGAGGATTCAATCCGCTGAAACGGATAGTCTTCGCATTTGTAGAAGACTCATAGAATCCGTGAGCCATTACGATGTCGGGATAAATACCATTGTTGCTTCCTGTAACCATACCGCTGTACACGTTTCCTTGCCAGCTGTCCACCATTGTAATGTTCACGCTGGTAGGAGTATTGGTTTCGTCATTCATGTTATTAATCGGCAGGTTTGGCCATGGGAAGCTGTTAACGTTTGTCCATGGTGCAGGTGCAGGAGGACTTTGTTCGCCACCGTAGTTCACGTACCAGGTTCTCACATCTTTATCAGTTACTGTTACAGTGATTGTATCAGAAACGCTTGCCCCATGATTGTCACTTACTGTTACAATAACATTACTATACACACCTATATCATTCGTAGCCGGATTGTATGTAATCGTTGCTGTACCGTTTCCTGTATTTTGGAAGGTTGCGAATGCAGGCAGATTCTTAACTGTTGTTGTGAGAATATCACCTGGATCATCAGTTGAAGTAATATTTGTTACTCCCTGGTTGAATGTTTTCACCATTACATTGCTGATCGGAGTAAGCACAGGAGTCTTATTCAGAGTCGTGATGCTAACAGGATCCGTGAAGTCACTCAAACCATTATCATTTACTGCTACAAGTTTGTAGTAGTAAGTAGTGAGTGCGAGCGCATTCGCGTCTATATAAGTAGTGTCATTCTGGTTTGCACTTGGAGAGAGCAATGAATAAGGGCCGGCCTGATTTGTGGCGCGATAGATATCATATCTCGTCTCGTTATATGCGATGTCCTTCCATGTGAGCAGCACTTTGCCATCAGGCATATTTGATGCAGCCACATTGCCTGGCATGATTGGAGTAGTTCCATCATCATATAATTTCTCAATCACAAATGCATTCAGGTAACCTGCGGCTGAACCTGCTGCCTTACTCAGATTGATGGTGATGGTTCCTGTTCCATCAGGAGCAATATTCGAAATCGTAACAGTATTCTGCGTATTATTTTGAACATTGAGTGTTTTGGATATACCATTGATGGCATAAATCGTGGACCCATTGTCACCAAGAGCAGTATAAGAACTGTTACCAAGGAAAGTAAAGTTGTATTTATAGCTGGGATCCAAACCGCTTACAGTAATGTTAACTGTATTTGTTACTCCATAGGCACCGAACCAGAAGTAATCTTTCATCACTAAGTCGGGGTATACACCCGAATTATTTCCAGTCTGTGCACCGGCCGTATATGTTTGCCAGCTTGAATTGAACACCAAATTGATTCCGGTCGCCTGACCATTGTTATCAAGCAGATTGTTAGTTGTAGCGCCGGTGATTTTATTCCATGGAGCCGGACTAGGTGCGGATGTAGAAGCATCAGCAATGTCCACCAGGATTTGAGAATTCGGGTTGCCTCTTGCAACAACAATATTAAATGCACTGGTAGATGAACCACCTGCACCATCATTTACGGTTACAGATACAGGATATGTTCCTTCACTTGCATAATCAGGATTGAGCAAAATAAAGCTGATACCATTTGAATTTGCAACGAGGGAAGCAAATGCAGGGAACCCTGTTGTTGACCACTGAAGTGTATTGGTGCCATCAGGATCTGTAGCAACAATCTGAACATTTGAAGATGTTCCTTCCGTCACGTTTATGCCGGTTAATTGTTGAAGCGATGGCGGATTATTTGAATTTACTGTTGCAGTAAACACAAGGCTGTCTGCTCCACCATGCTGGTCATTTACACGAACCTTAATATTGAATACACCCTGCTGCGCCTGTGAAGGACTGAGTGTAATTGTTCCGGTTCCGTTACCTGTATTTGCAAATACTCCGAATGCAGGCAGGTTCACTACAGAAAGGTTCAGCACTTCACCATCAATATCTGTCGCAACAATATTTATCACTTTCTGTGTACCATACTTCATTGCAAAGCTTCCAATACCTGTAAGCTTAGGTTTGTTGTTTGGAGTGGATGCATTTGCGATATTAGTATATGCAGAGAACCCACCAACACCATAAGCTCTTACTTCATAATAGTAAGTCACGTTAGCATACAAACCAGTATCCTGATAAGTAGCAATAGAACCATTTGTATCAAGTACATTGGCAATAAGCCTGAAATTATTTGTATTGTTAGTTGACCTCCACACTTCATATCCGGTTTCGTTCGTTGCATGATCGGCCCAGTTAAGAGTGATCTTGGAAGTTGAATTCGCAGTGGCAGTCAAACCATCTGGTGCTGCAGGAGCAGGAGGCAATTGTGCTGTAGTCGCATTTGACTGAACCAGTGAATTATTCATCAGGTCATTCACTGCTGTTTGAGACAATGCAGTATTCAACACAACGAAATTATCAATCCTGCCAGAGAAAGGACTGGTCGAAGTGTTAAACGCATTGGATCCATTAGTTGTACCAATAGAAGCCGCGTTTGTAGTCGTCGTTAAACTTGAGAATCCTAAGGCAGTATTTGAATTTGCTAACACGCCATTGATATACAGCTTAAGTGTATTTTGGAAATACACCAGGGCTATATGGTTCCAAACCGTACTGGATGTTAAGTTAGCAGTGAAATTCACGCGTGTATTATTGCTCGCTATTCCCGCAGTAAGTGTGCTGTTTGACAAACGGATTGCCAAACCATCATCACTTCCGCCGATATCAAATAGCATGCGGTTGCTGGAATTTGAAATCGCAGATTTCATCCAGAAGGCAACTGTTCTTTCTGTATAAGCTTCCTGAAGGAAGTTGTTTGTATTTGGTAATGTCACCGACTGGTTGGTGCCATTAAGTACTATTGAACTACTACCTTCTTTTTTATCAGCAGCATCGAAAGTTGGAGTATTTACAGCAGTTCCGTTTCTAACATTACCACTTGAGTCTGCAACGTTGCCGTTAAATTTCCAATTTGCTTCAACATAATTCTGAGTCAGTGCAGATTCACCAGAGCTACCAACAGCTTTTACTTTATAATAATACCTGGTGCTTGCAGCGCAGGTAGTGTCAACATAGCTTGTTGCATTTGCAGGAGCATTACCTACAGTCACAAATACATCACCAATGTTTTGGGCTCTGTAAATTTCAAAACCTGACTCATTGTTACTGTTGTCTTCCCATGTGAGTCCGATCTTATTATAAGCAACAGTGCTTGCCTTCAGGTTTGAAGGAGCATTGATGTTAGAAGTGAGCGTTACGTTATCTGCGAATGAAGAATCCGGGATTTTTGTTCTTGTTGGGAAGCCAGCGGCTGCACATGTCCAGTATACGGTCATGCCTGAGCCACCAGTACCCTGGAAGTAAGTCGCAATCAAAGGATAAACACCTGGTTGCAAAGTGATGCTTCCGCTACGGTATTGACCACCATGCGATCCATCATTATTTACAAGAGCTGTGGATTGATTGCTGTATGTGCCAGAACCTATATACAACTTACTTCCATCGTCTGAATTTGTTTCAAACAGGTAAGTACCTGCAACAGGAACTTTCAGGAATCCATAGAATACAAAACCATAGTTTGTAGTTTTCTGAGCCTGCGACAAATCAATATTTGCCTGCGTTCCTGAATTCTTAATTGTAAGTGTATTGAAATCTGGTAAAGCAGTAATAGTATTTGCCCACTCGAAATAGTTAAACTTAATACCACGCAATTTGGTAATACCAGTAATCTGGTTGCTGGATGGAGAAATATTTCCTGCAAGGTCTCTCGCCTTTACAAAGAACGTGTAATTAGTAAGACCATTAAGATTAGTGACGGTGAATTCAGTTTGGTCGGTTGTGTATTGCTTCACGCCATTAACATACACGTCATATTTATATACACCAACATCGTCAGTTGAAGGATCCCAATCTAATGTGATTGAACTCCTGGTTGACCATGAGATTACCAGATTAGTTGGAGCGGTAGGTGGCTGATTATCTGAAAGTGTTTTCGCAGTCACTTCAGTGCTAACCGGGGCAGCACCGCTTGCATTTACCGCACGAACAATGTAATAATACCTTGTGTTTACATTTAAACCCTGGTCAATGAATGTCAAACTATCCGCAGGAGTTGAACCAATCATTGTGTAAGGACCACCAGCAGTTGTACTCCTGTAAACTTCAAATGCAGTTTCATTGTAAATAGGATTCGGATTATCACTCCAATCCACTTCAATACTTGTATTTGATTTAGTGAGTGCCATTACGTTACCTGCTTTGTCGGGCTTATTTGCACCATTTGCATCGATCACTGTGTATGCAGGTGAGAAATTACTGGAGCAACCAAATTGCTCAGTCACCATAACTTTAAATTGTCCAATAGGCGCATTGTAAGTATTTGTAGTACTTACCTGGCTATTATCACTAATTTTTCTCCAGTCGTAGGAAACATAGGTACTTGGTACCATCAGCGGAACAGTTGTGGCACCATCCGGAGCAGGTAACACGTTACTATGAATACCGTTGATTTGTATTGGAGGAGTTACTGTTGGAGGCTTGATCCCAACCTGAACAGGAGCAGGAGACCAGTCGGACCATGCGCTGGTAGAAGTTCTCCTGAATCTTGCCCTGTAGTAACCGTAAGTAGTAGCTGTAAGGTTATTTGTTGTTTGTCCGCTAATATCGGTCCATGCGCTCAAAGTATCTGGACGGAACTGCCAGGCATAAGCATTAAAGCCTGCCTGCAATCCAAGTTTTACACTAACGGGATCACCTGGACACAATAAATTTCTCTGGAAATAAACTAGCGGGTTGGCTTTGTGCCTGGAATTAATCCAGTACCAATAATTTGGTTCTTTCCAAAAAGTATCCCAGGTACCGTGACCAAGATTTGGATACAATGTTTGCGTAAGGTCGCCACCAAGATCTTTATAATGCTGGAAACAAACCGCAGCTGTTCCCGGAGCAGGGTCGCTATCTAAACCACCGTTAGTGGTCCAGATAGGAATTGTAATATGACTCTTATAAAAAGGGGTATCTTCTATTTGAGCTGCAGATATAGGCATACATGCAGCAATATATCTTGCATAAGCTGGTGTTTGCAGGAAGTCCCAGTCAGCCTGGCCACCGCCCGACAAACCGCTCAGGATAATCTTGTCGAGATCCACTTTATTGGCTCTGGCCATGGTGTCCAGCAACGTGGTAATAGAGCTGAACCAGGCGCTAAAATAGCCAGTGGAAGTTTGTACATAAATAAGAAATCCGTCAAAGGTTCCTGCATTGACGGCGTTTAGGTGGACATCACCACCATGTAATAAACTCCATTCGTTATCCCAGGAATCTCCTTTTTCACCAAGTCCTGGGAAAAATAGATAAACCGGATATTTTTTTCCATCGTTTACCAGGTGCTGATAAGATTTGGGGAACTTAATCCTAAAGTTCATCCCATTAAAATAATAGCACTTGTAAGCGGAAGAGTTCCAGCTTAATCTTTTTGCGTGGCCCCACTTGGCAATTGCACCGTTCGCGGGTACGGGAGGTTTGTAAGTTGACGAGAAAATTACTTCCGGGTCATTAGGGTCGATTACGGGCTGTGAGTGTACCAATTGCACAGTTAAAATTGACAGCACAACGGTAAGCAGCAGGTAAATCTTTTTCATGAACTAACTGGTTGAAATGTTTCCAAAATGTTTGAAATAAACCTTTTGGTTTTTATAGAGAATCTTGGAATGATTTAGACATGAGCATACTTGCCCTTTCAAGGATGGACTATTGGCAAAAGAAAATGCGAGGTGATTTCCTTTTTTGTGGTAATCTGCTTTTCTAGAATATTAGCGAAACAATCGAGAAGCGAATTAAGAGTGGAATTTCAAGGCAGGATTTAGGGTTACTTTTGACATTCTATCCAACAAATAAAATGCCCTTGAGGTAGCGGGTGTAAAAGTAGTTATATTTTTTAATAATCAAAATTAATCAAATGTAATTTTTCCTCCTTTACCATAAGTTAATGTGCAAAAAAAAACCAATTCATATTTTACAGATTGCGCCTAATTTAGCCGCGAATTTTCGCCTATCCATACTCTTTAAATTTCATACATATAATGTACCTCTTAAAACTGCTATTTTGGGCGTCACTGATTATCGTTTTCTACAGTTACGTGGGCTACGGTTTTATTCTGTGGGCAATGCTACATATTAAAAAAATATTCACCAATACCTCAAAAGGGGGAGTGAATACCTTTGAACCCTTTGTGACACTCATCGTAACTGCATATAATGAGCAGGATTTTATCGAAAAAAAGATTCAGAACACTTTGGATCTTAACTATCCACAGGAAAAAATCCAGCGTTTATTCGTAACGGATGGGTCATCTGATCAAACCCCGGATATTATAAGGAAATATACCCAGATCCGGTTGCTGCACCTTAACGAAAGGAGAGGTAAGGTCGCGGCCATGCACAGGGCCATGGGATATGTTGAGCATCCAATAGTAATTTTTTGTGATGCCAATACGCTTTTAAATGCCGATTCGATCAAAGAAATCGTGAAGCACTATGCAGATCCCACAGTTGGTGGCGTGGCAGGAGAAAAAAAGATTCTCAAAACCAATGATTCCAATATCGCTGGCGCGGGTGAAGGACTTTACTGGAAATATGAATCATTCCTCAAAAAACTGGATGCAGAATTCTATACTGTAGTGGGTGCGGCTGGAGAACTATTTTCTGTTAGAACTGCATTGTATGAAAATTGCGGTGATCACGTAATCCTCGATGATTTTGTTATTTCCTTAAAAATTTGTCAGAAAGGATACAGGTTTCAATATGAACCCGGCGCATACGCTATGGAAACACCTTCCATGTCAATTGAAGATGAGCAGAAGAGAAAAATAAGAATAAGCGCCGGTGCCTTTCAGGCTATGTATATGCTCAGAGATTTGCTCAATGTATTTAAATACCCAAAACTCTCATTCCAATATATTTCACACCGGGTATTGAGATGGTCACTCTGTCCTTTATGCTTAATATTATTACTGATCGCAAATCTGTTCCTGGTAATCCGGGGCGCTGGAACTTTTTATCAATGGGCCTTTATTTGTCAGTTGGTATTCTATGTTGCAGCAGTAGGGAACTCAATCTTAATTAAAAATAATATGAACATTAAAGCGTTATATGTTCCGTATTATTTCCTGTTTATGAACCTCTCATTAATACAGGGATTTGCAAGATTTATGCGGGGCCGGCAAACAGTACTTTGGGAAAAGGCGCAGCGTGAAAAAATGGAAAGCACTGTTTAAAAAATAATTTCACATTGCACTCTACCACTTTAGTTGTACAATCCAATATTCCTAATATTGTATTTTTGAACGAAATTTTTTAATCGGAATAAATGCACAAACATTGCACTTACCTCTTAACCCTAATAGTCCGAATGTATGCTGTTTAATAGTCTGGAGTTTCTGATTTTTTTTCCCGTTGTCACCATTCTCTATTTTCTCCTTCCTCATAAACTGAGATGGTTTCACCTGCTGGTTGCCAGCTGCGTTTTTTACATGTTTTTTATTCCGGTATACATTCTCATTCTCATTTTTACCATTATCATTGATTATTTCGCGGGGATATTATTGGAACAGGCACCAAAAAACAAAAAGAAATTATATCTAATTATGAGTCTTGCCGCCAATATTGGCGTCCTCGCTTTTTTTAAATACTATAATTTTTTTGCCTCCAATTTGAACCTGCTTATTAATAAGGATCTTATACCTTATCTGAGTATTATTTTGCCAATCGGACTTTCTTTTCACACTTTCCAGGCGATGAGTTATACCATTGAGGTTTACCGGGGTCATCAAAAAGCAGAAAGGCATTTTGGTATTTATGCACTCTATGTAATGTTTTATCCTCAGCTTGTTGCAGGTCCCATTGAAAGGCCTCAAAATCTGCTTCATCAGTTTCACACAAAACATTATTTTAATGCAGACCGGCTCTTTGATGGAATGAGATTGATGCTGTGGGGATTTTTCAAAAAAGTTGTGATTGCAGACCGTCTATCCATTTACGTAGATGCCGTTTATAATAATCCGCATCAATACAGTCATTACCTGAATTGCATGCTCGCCACATTCTTTTTCACCATCCAGATTTATTGTGATTTTTCCGGGTATTCCGACATAGCAATTGGAGCAGCCCGATGCATGGGTTTTGATTTAATGACCAATTTTAAGCGCCCTTATTTTTCAAAAAATATCAGGGAATTCTGGTCGAGATGGCATATTTCCCTATCAACATGGTTCCGTGATTATCTCTATATTCCTCTCGGAGGAAACAGAGTCAAAAGATCGAGAGTATATTTTAATACCGCTGCTGTTTTTCTCATAAGCGGACTTTGGCATGGAGCCAACTGGACCTTTTTAATTTGGGGTGCGCTGCACACTATTTATACTATTATCTCGATGCTTAAAAGAGATTACGTGGGAGATAAACCGATGATCTCTTCTTATTTTTCCGCTTTCACAAGTTGGCTCATAACATTTGTAGCTGTTTATCTCGCGTGGATTTTCTTTAGAGCGAATACAGTACATGATGCGTTCCTGATTCTTTCAAACATTCTGACATTTAATACCAGCCAGCCATTTTATTTGATTGTGGAATATGGATCGCAAATGTTCAGTGTATCCTCGACAATATTTTCTTTCATATTGATAGGAATCATGTTCCTGGTAGAATGGTATTTCAGTACAGATATGATGACGCTAAAGAAAAAAACGGTTTGGGATCTTGCATTTTGTAGTGTAATCCTTACCTGTATTATTTCATTTGGAATGTTCCAGCGAAACAGTTTCATCTATTTCCAATTTTAAGTCATGAATGCATTTGCCAAAATAGGAACTATTGCTTTGATCAGTGCAGCTCTGTCGCAGAGCCTGTATGTTTTTATTGAGAAAGGAAGAAAAAAATTCTTCAATACTACGATGCCCAGGTTTGATCATTTATTGAATGAAGGTCCCTCACATGATATATTAATGATCGGTTCATCACGAACTTATCTTCACAATGATCCCCGTGTTATCGATAGTATAACAGGGATGGACTCATACAATGCTGGTCTGCAGGGCGCCAGTATGTTTGAAATAAATATGGTGTTAGATGCATATTTGGCAACACATACACAACCCAAACTGGTAGTGCTCGAAGCTTCGATGCTTTCATTTAATGTGGATAAGAGTTTGATGAATAACCCTACTCTTTATTTCACGCATCTTGATAACAAAGAAATTCGTGAGAACCTGAATGAAAACTGGAAGAATACTACCATGTTGAAATACCTTCCTTTTCTTCGACTGACTCAATACGATGATCTCAACAGGTCTTATGGATTTAAAGGTTTTGCAGGTGAACAGGAAATTATTTATGGCAACGTATATAAAGGATATGCAGAAAACGATACAGCTATTATTAAGGATACAGTTGAAACCAAGAATAATTGCGATTGGGTTAAAGTGACAGCAAAAGGGAAGTATTTTTTAGATAAGATGATCCGAACCTGCCAGGAAAGGAAAATTCCCATTGTAGTCACTTATGCTCCCGAATATAAACAGTTAAATTACCACTGTCCGGGGGGTGATCAGGTTATGGATTCTTTTACTAATATATGTAAGGAGACCGGTGTGCCCTTTTGGAATTATCTGCATGATCCAATTTGCGAAGAAAAAAAGGCGTTTTTGAATATTACTCACCTTAACAGGTATGGTGCAGAAAAATTTTCAGCAACCCTCGGAAATGACATTAAGAAATTTTTTGAGAAGAGAAATGATACAGTTGCATCCTTTAAATAAGTTGGTTACGGTCAAATAAGATTAGATTATATATCAAATCTCAATTCTATATGAATAAATCATGATCAAATTACCATTTTATGGGTATTTTGGTAAAAAAGGGTAACTACTGCTTGGTATTTAAAATATTGTTGTTATTTTTATCTCATCATATTAAAGAGATAACCTCTTTGTCCACTAAGTTCCTCTGAGAAGCCGAAGGGTTTTACAACACTTTTGCGCCACTTCTGACTTCAATATCCATCCAAATCGCCTCGGAAAATCCATCCAGGCACCGTGCTTTCCAATTCCTCTGATAACAATCCTAAAAACGATTGGGATGCCCCCTCCAATTCCTTCGCAAGCCGAAAGAAAAATTTGTCGTCCATGAAACCAGGAATTGTGAATAATTTTTAACCCTTAGGAAGATGAGAAAGCACATATTGGCAATTGATGATAGTAAACCCATTAGGTTTCTTCTTCAAACCATTTTTAGAAAAAATTACAAAGTTACTGCAGTGCCTGACGGGTACTCTGCAATGTATTTCCTTCAACATTCTAATATCCCTGATCTAATCGTTGTAGATGCTGAATTGCCCGATATGAAAAAATGGGAATTCATTGAACATTTGAATTCGAGTAGTCTTTACGGTAACATTCCCATTATCGTTTTATCAACTCTCGGAGACGAAGAAACTAAATTGAATTGTATGAGATTAGGCGTGATGGCACATTTTCAAAAACCTTTTAACCCGGTTCAATTAATTGAAACCGCAGACAAAGTGCTTCAAACACGCATATTTTCTTTAAAACCCTAACTGAAGTTTCTATACAACCCTGAAAAAGCGTACAAACTATGAATTTGGAAATTTTACGATCCACGACGCCGCGATTTAAGTATTACAGGAGGATTGAAGCGAATCCAAAGAACTCCGTACAATCATCAAATTCCCTGAAGTTTTTTTATATAGGCAGAGATTTTGAGAGAGTTCATTCTTTACTGACAATATTTGAAGCAGGCCAATGCGCGGAGAATTATGATTCCGCAAAGCTCCTTTTAGAAAAATCCAGAGAAATACAATCTATTACTCCTGGGTTTATTATCATGGACCTTCCTTACGAACAGAAAGCTGCTACACAGTTTTTGCAATTCCTCAAAAACAGTTATCAGTTTAGACATATTCCCGTTGTCTACAACACTGTGCCACTCACTACCTCGAATATTCAGGCATTGAGAAAGCAGAAACTTGTAGATGATATACTTGATGTAGATAAATGCGGACAATACCTGGTAAATAAAATTCAAATGCTGAATCGCCTCAAAGGGTACAACACTAACGGAGCCCCGGTTAGAAAAGTTACCATTGAATCTAACGAAGACCTGGTAGTGGAACCCGGCTCCGTATTCAAAAGAATTTTCGACATCGTTGTTTCTTCCATACTTCTTTTGATCGCCCTTCCATTTTTCCTTTTAATTGCACTTGCAATCAGACTGGAATCACGTGGTCCCATATTTTATACAGCTTATCGCGCCGGCAGAGGATATAGAATATTCAAATTCTTTAAGTTCAGGACCATGCAGGTTGGTGCAGATCAGAAATTAAGTGAATTAGGTGGATTGAATCAATATAAAGGCGAAAATGGCCCCGTGTTTTTCAAAGCCGATAATGATCCCAGGATCACTAAAGTTGGAGCTTTCCTGAGAAATACAAGTCTGGATGAATTGCCTCAATTCATTAACGTGCTCAAAGGCGATATGTCACTTGTCGGTAACAGGCCATTACCTTTGTATGAAGCCGCTGCACTTACTACTGATCAGTGGGCCGAAAGATTTATGGCTCCTGCTGGTATTACCGGACTGTGGCAGATTAAGAAAAGAGGAAAAAAAGATATGTCTGCAACTGAGCGTATCAACCTTGATATTGCTTATGCTCATCAATACAGTTTCATGTATGATCTTTGGATCATTGCAAATACACCATCTGCTTTAATGCAGAAATCCAATGTGTAACCCTTGATAAAGGAAAGTATTTTACCTCTTTAATCCGCTTACTACACAAAAAGAAAACTATGACAGAAGTGAAATCTCCCCTGGTATCAATTATTACGCTGAATTTGAATCAGACCAATATCACCTGTCAGTTCCTGGAATCCACCAGAAATCTGAATTATAAGAATTATGAGATCCTGGTCTGTGATATGGGTTCTACTATTGATCCCACCAATCAAATCAATTCAGGCAATTATCCCAACACAACAGTTTTTCGCAGCGAAGTAAACCTGGGTTTTACCGGAGGTAATAATTGGGGTATGAGACATGCCAAAGGCGATTATGTTTTCATTGTGAATAACGATACTGAAGTAACTCCTGAACTATTAGACAGACTACTCGAACCTTTCGCAAAACATGAGGAAATAGGAGTGGTTTGCCCTAAAATTATGTATTACCACCGTCCAAATGTGATTCAATACGCGGGATTTACGCCGATGAATGTATTGACAGGTCGTAATCGTTCGATCGGTTGGGGACAGGAAGACATGGGACAATACGATGTTCCGGCATTTACATCCTTCGCGCATGGAGCGGCAATGATGGTTTCGAGGAAAGTAATTGATAAAGTTGGAATGTTTCCTGAAAAATTCTTCCTCTATTACGAAGAAATGGATTGGTCAAGGAGAATTACCAATGCAGGATTCAAAATTTATTTTCAGCCCCTTGGCAAAATATACCACAAGGAATCTTTAACTATAGGCAGGCAAAGCCCCATAAAGGTTTACTACCAAACAAGGAACAGGATTCTTTATATGCGTAGGAATACCAACTTTGTTCAGTTCAGTGTGTTTATTTCATTCTTCACACTGGTATCTACGCCCAAAGCGATATTTAAATATTTGGTGAGCCGCCAGCATGAACACCTTATGTCGTTTATGAAAGGTGTAGCCTGGAATTTCACCACATCAAAATATTCGCCTGTATAATTTGGAGAACAACTTCCCGCAATTGTTTCCCGGAATTCTCGTTTTGATAACTTTGTGACCATGAAAATGATCCTGGATATTATTTATTGGCTGTTTATGATTTTCCAAATCATTCTGGCCATTTATTTCCTGATGCCCAGCTTCCTATTGGTTTCAAAATGGATCATTTCACTGAGTGGAAATTTCTTTAAAAAAAAATACAAAACACTCGACGCCAAGAATTACGATTTTGCAGCGATCGTCACGGCTCATCAGGATATAAGATTTATTCCACCATTAGTCGATTCCCTTCTTAAGCAATCTTATGGTAACCTGGTTGTTTATGTTGTTGCTGATGATTGTGATATCACCACGCTGCATTTTAACGATGACAGGGTGGTAGTCCTGCGACCTGAGCCGGCATTCCATGCCAAGATCAAATCAATCAAATACGCTATTGATAATTTCAAAAGAAAGCATGATGCCCTGGTGATTTTTGACACTGATAATCTTGCGCATCCTAACTATTTCAATGAGCTCAATGAGCATTTTAGAAAAGGCTTTAGGGTAATTCAAACGCATATGCTCTCGAAGAATACTGAAACTGTATTTGCAAAGTTGGACTCAGTTGGATTTATTTACCACAATTTCACAGAAAGGCAGATTCGAATGGACATGGGCCTTTCTGCCTGTACACTGGGTCTTGGTATTGCCATTGATATGGACCTCTACAAACAAATTGTGTACAGGGATGGTCTGGGTGGTTTTGATAAAAAATTACAGGCCGATCTCGTAAGAGCTACACACCAGGTTGCTTTCGCCGAGAACGCAATTGTATACGACGAAAAAGTTGATGATGCAGGTACACTGGAAAAGCAGAGAACCAGGTGGCTCTTTGCATACTTCAGGTATTTTTCTGAACATTGGAATTTATTTACTCTCGGATTAAGAAAGTTTAATTTCAATTTGATATTTTTTGGCTTCAATGCTTTGAGGCCGCCGCTTTTTATTCTCACCTTCGTGGGGATGGTTTGCGTAATAATTGATTTCTTCATCAATATGACCCTCAGTTGGACGGCTTTGGCGATACTGGTTTCATTTGCTCTTTCATTTGTTTTGATAGTAGTCACTCAGGCAAGACAAAAGGGAATGCTTCAGGCTTTTGTATATATGCCCGTTTTTATTCTCAGGCAAATGAGAGCGCTGTTGAAAATAAAAGCTGCTTCTAAATCCTTTCTCAAAACTGAGCATAACAGAGTCATTTATATTGACGAACTTTTGGCTAATGAGTCGGCTTAAAAGTTTATACTACCATATCTGTTCTGCTCTACCCACCAGGGCATTGCTTAAATTAAACAAATCCGGAACGCTCTTCCCATATCACCATGTGGTTTCAGACGAATGGATTCCACATATTTCAAATTTATATAGCTATAAGAATAGAAAAGAATTTAATGAGGATCTCGATGAACTATTAAAGTATTTAAGGCCGATTAGCGTGGAAGATATTGCGGAAGCAGTTAAACATGGCCGTGAGTTACCTGCAAATAGTTTCCTGCTCACGTTTGACGATGGCTTTAAAGAAATTCATGAAATAGTTGCGCCTATTTTAAAGGCTAAGGGATTGCCCGCTATATTTTTTATCAATCCTGCTTTTGTAGATAATAAGAAATTTTTTTACAGATGTAAGATCAGCTTACTACTTGAGGAGTTAAAAAGGATTGAAAATGATAAAGATGAATTGAGAAAGTTCAGCACAGGAATGAATTGGAATTTTACGACGATGCCTGAAATTGAAGCGTCCCTGAAAAAATTTAAGACTGAGGATGAACCCGACCTTGAGAAAGCTTCAGCACTTTTGAATTTTTCATATTCGGCATATTTTGAAAAGGCCAAACCATTTCTCAGTTCAGGTCAAATTGCAGCATTAAAGAAAGACGGATTTACAGTTGGAGCCCATAGTTGGGACCATCCCTATTTTCAATCAATAACTGAAGCACAGCAGTTGGAGCAGGTGAGCAAATCGGTTACATTCGTAAAGGATCATTTTAACGAGACAACACTCACTTTTTCATTTCCTCATTCCGACGAAGGACTTCCACAGGATCTCTTTAATGAAATTTTGAAGCTTTCAGTTGAACCTGATCTAATCTTTGGGATACAAAACCAGAAATGCGAATTGCAAAACAGGGTTCTCCATAGATTTAATGCTGAGAGACCTGAAACTCCAATGAGTCGTCAGCTGAACGGAATTTTGATGGCAATTCTTTTGAGAAAAATGTCAGGGAAAAACCAGGTAAAGCGAAACTGATTTCATTACATCCATTTTTTCCACCACATCTGAAACATCAGGAGCAGCCATATCTTAAGGCCTTCTTTTTCGTCGGGATTAGCCAAAAACTTTGCTTTGGATTTCGTAATGAAATCAGCATTCAGCAATTCATTTTGGCGAATGCTATTGGGTTCCACATATTCTTCGAGAAGCGGTCGCAATTCTTTTTGCAACCAGGCACCAATGGGTACTCCAAATCCCATCTTTGGTCTTTCCATTATTTCACGCGGAAGGTATTTATGAGTTATTTTCTTCAATAAATATTTTTTTTCACCATTTCTGATCTTGTATTCTATCGGTAATCGGGCTACAAATTCAATAATTCTTTGGTCTAAGAATGGCTCCCTTCCTTCAAGGCTAACGCTCATGGTTGCCCTGTCCACTTTTACAAGAATATCGTCGGGCAAATAAGTTTTGTAATCGAGCGCGAGAATCTTTGACATATAATCGTTGTGCGAAGAAAGATCATCCAGGCTGCTGAATGAAGTTTTATTTTCAGGGTATGCTTCGGGTGAAAGAAGCAATCTTTCTAATTGTTTATCGCGATAATGAGATGAGAGGATGAGGTTTTGCTCATAAATGTCTTCTGTGTGAATCACATCTGCCAACATTCTGTATTTGTGATGGATTCCTGTTTTGGTAGTGAGACCTGGAATTTTTCGAACGTCAATTTTGTTGAGTGCAGAAGATGCGGTTCCACGAAGGAAAGATGGAATATATCGATTTGTCTTTCTTATTTTCTGCAGATATCCATACCTGTTATATCCTCCAAATACCTCATCACCGGCGTCGGCCGACAAGGCAACCGTAACAGATTGTCTGGCAAATCGGCTTACCAGAACAGTTGGGATGGATGAAGGATCGCCGAAAGGTTCGTCAAAAATGAAAGGCAATTGCGGAATGATATCAATCGCTTCTTTGTGCGTGCAGTAATATTCGTGGTGATCTGTTTGCAAATGATTGGCAACCTTCTTTGCATAAACTGCTTCGTCGAAAGCCTTTTCTTTGAAACCGATCGTAAAGGTTTTAATTTTTTCTTTGTTCGTGGCCTGTAAAATTGCAGCTACACAGGAACTATCATAACCACCGCTAAGGAACAGACCCACTGGTACATCAGAAACCATTCTGTAATTAAACGATGAAATCAGAAGTTTTTCTATTTCACGCAACGATTCCTCTTCAGAAATATCTAATTTTTCCTGGTTGTAATAATGGTACACGTCCCAGTACTTATGCAACTTAATTGATTGTGATTTGCAATCAATTTCCATAGTATGGGCTGGTGGCAGTTTGTAAGTTTTTTCAAAAATGGTGTGAGGCGCAGGGATGTAAGCGTATTTGAAAAAAAGTTGTACCGCTGAGGGGTTGACATTCTTTTCGAAATTGCTGTAATGAAAAAACGCTTTCAGTTCCGAGGCAAATAATAGACAATTTCCGGAATGATAATAATAAAGGGGTTTTACTCCGGCCCTGTCCCTGATGATATAAAGTTTTTCATTTTCATGATCCCAAAAAACGATGACATACATTCCGATAAACTGGCTAATGATTTTGAGGCCATAGTGCTTGATAGCAACAAGTACAACTTCCGTATCAGATTCTGATTTGAATTTATATCCCAGATCTTCAAGTGGTTTGCGGATCTCTTTGAAATTATAAATCTCGCCGTTTAGAATCACGGCATATTTACCAGACGGGTCAACCATGGGCTGATGTCCCAAGGGCGAAATGTCCATTATGGACAACCTTCTTTGACCCAGGCCAATGCGCACATGATCAGTTTCGTAAATCCCCGTTCCGCTGTCATCGGGTCCCCGGTGAAGCATAGAATCCGTGGCAGACCTGAGTTCCTGTTCGGTTACTTTTCTATTAAAATCACAAAAGCCTGTAATACCACACATAATAGAATTTGGTTGATAGGTTTATGGTTGAAATTTTCACTTCAAATTACTGGAGGATATGGATTTGAGATAACGAACTTCGGTTACTCTAAATTGAAGGGTTAAGCGACGTTTTTGGTTGGACTTCAGGAAATTGATATTGGAGAAAATGCTGAAAAAAAACTCATATGTAATTGTAAGAAATTTCCCTGCAGTGCAAATATATTCATTCCATCATAACTCCTTAAATGATATTGTTCTAAATATAAAACTCCGTTTTTGTCAACATATTATCCACAGCAAATAATTAAATATTAACGATTTTCGGTTATACGTGGTTTGGCCTCAAATTTGCATCGTAAGACAGGCCAGTTATTTTTCCACTACCTGTAAACATTGAGAAGTTGATATGAGACTTTTACTAAGTGCTTTTACTAACAGAGTAAAATTTCGTTTATATCAATATATAATTGAGCATATTTTTTTTGAACGCCTTAGAATTTTAAGATTGGGAATGGTCTAAAACTCATACAAGATTTAACCTAGAAAAACCAGAGTTTTTTGACCCGACAAGAAAAACAATTTTTTTACTTCTAAAGGCGATATAAGTGAAGAAAATAGTTTTAAAATCCAAAATCCAGTTTCTATGAAAGCCCTCTACTCTAAAGCTTTTTTCAGGCGAGGACTGCTCCCGTTTCTAATCCTGTTTTTTTTATCCAATTCCGTTTTTTCCCAGCAGCCACAATATCTCACAAAAATCAATGGCTGGAATGCATACGTGCATTTACCTGACGATTACAATTCCACAACACAACTTTATCCGGTCATTATTTTTGTTCCAGGCATCGGTGAGATCGGAACGGACCCCTCCATGTTGTTGAAGTATGGACCTTCACACTTCATGAGCATCGGAGTAAATATGAATCAATTTACAGTGGGCGGACAAACAGTTAAGCCCATTTTTGTTTCTATACAGCCTCCAACATCATACCCACAGCCTGCAGCCATGCAAACAATGTTTGATTCGATATCTGCAAGGTTTCGTGTTGATCCGAACAAGTTTTATGGGACAGGACTTTCGATGGGTGGTTTTGCATTCGATAACTACATCACGTATTCCGCAACATACGCTCAAAAATTTACCGCACTCGTTCCAATGAGTGCCGTTGTTCCCAATTATCCTTTTACGAATTTCCAGTGGTTTGCAAAAGCCGGTGGTAAATGGTGGGCATTTCAGGGCGACCAGGATGGTAGCCGGATGATGCCAGACATAACGGATACGCTCAATGTTTATGCACCAGGTAGTGCTAAAATCACCATCTACAGCGGTGGCCATTGCTGCTGGAATAATTTCTACGATCCGAACTATCGTGAAAGTGGACAAAACATTTATGAATGGATGTTGAGCTTTACCAAATCTGGATCCGGACCTGTGGTCAATCAGAATCCAATTGCAAATGCAGGATCTGATATATCTGTAACAATGCCTGTAAACAGCGTGAACCTTAATGCAAGTGGTTCTTCAGATCCTGATGGAAATATTACTACTTATACCTGGACCAAAATCTCGGGACCTGCGCAATTCACACTTGCAAATGCAAATGCAGTTCAAACGGCGGTAACAAATCTTCTTGTTGGCACTTACCAATTTGAATTAAAAGTTACTGATAACGGCGGAGCACAAACCAGGGATACAGTAACTGTGACTGTAAACGCTGGCGCAGCACTCCCGCTGGTACCCAATGCAGGACCTGACCAAACAATTACGAGTCCGGCAAGTTCGGTTACGCTCACCAGCACTTCGACGGGAAATATCACGTCATATAGTTGGACTAAAATTTCCGGACCTGCTTCAAACAATATAGCAACTCCCAATGCTGCCCAAACTTCAGTGATAAATCTGGTACAGGGAACTTACAGTTTCGCACTTACTATTACTGATGGTACGGGTGCCACGGCATCTGACACTGTTAATGTAACAGTAAATTCAGCAGTTGCACCTAAATCAAATGCCGGAACAGATCAATCAATTACCAGTCCTGCAAGTTCTGTTATATTAACAGGAACGGGCAGCGGAAATATTGTTACATATAATTGGACTAAAATTTCTGGACCCACTCAGTTTTCTATAGCAAGTCCTTTTTCTGCCACTACGCTTGTAACCAACCTTGTTCAAGGCAGTTATCAATTTGCACTTACGGTTACAGATAACCTGGGAATGAAGTCTATAGATACTATTTCTGTTGTAGTTAAAGCTGCAGCAAATTGTGGTTGCGATATAACTCTAACTCCAAATCCTTCTGATCAATCCATTTATGTTGATGGAAATACTTTAGGAGTTAAACCAGGTAACAAAATTTGTATTCAGTCGGGACAATATAACCATATAATCCTCATGAATTTTAATGGAACTGCGGCATTACCTCTTACCATCATTAACTGCGGTGGCCCGGTAAACATTGGGGGTAATCCCAGCTACAGTTTCACTATTGAAGGATCGAGCTTCTTTCATTTAACAGGAACAGGATCTCCTGGCAATCTCTATGGATTTAAAATCGACAACACCGCTACGCCCAGTCAAACTGGCTTGAGTGTAGGTAAGAATAGTACTGATTTTGAAGCGGACCACTTCGAAATTACCGGCGTAAATGCGGGTGTATTCTTTACAAGAGTACCTGACTGTGACCCAACTTCCTGGGGAAGCAATTTTACAATTAAGAATGTTTCTTTTCACGACAACTACATTCATGATACCAAGGCAGAAGGTATGTACCTCGGTAATACTTCCATGACCTATACCTTCACTTGCAATGGAACAAGTGTGACTCAGGAACCTGAGCACATCAACAATATGAAAGTCTACAACAACCTTTTGGAAAGAACGGGTTGGGATGGAATTCAATGTTCAGTTACTCCAGTTGGTTTGGAAATTCACGATAATATTATCAGAAGTTATGGAACTCTTAATGTAACCACCCAACAAACAGGTATTATCGTTGGTGGTGCATCTACTGGTAAAGTTTATAATAACTATCTCGACGGCGGAACTGGTGGCGGTATTATGATTGTCGGTGTTGGTACAGTTCAGGTATTCAATAACGTGATTGCAAATGTGGGTTATGATGGCACAAGTCTTGGACAGGATGGCATTCTCGTTGATGATCGTCCTAACCCGGATCCATATCCTGGATTAAGAGTTGAAGTGATTAACAATACAATTGTTAGTCCCAAACGTCGTGGAGTGGTCTTGTATAATGACTATGGAACAATTGGCGCAAATAACCTTTTCCTGAACAATATTATTGTGAATCCCGGCGCACAGTATATGGATATTTCTCCGGGTGTTACTTCTCAGCAGACAAATAATTTACTAAAACCTACTGTTGCTGAAGCGTTATTTGTAAACGCTGCTTCTAAGGATTATCATTTGCAGGCTACTTCGCCGGCAGTGGACGCTGGTATGAACGCAAGTGTGTATGGTGTGAGTGTTGACATTGAAGGCAATGGCAGACCCAGCGGTGCTGCATACGATATCGGTGCATATGAATTGGGAGGAACTCCTCCTCCGCCTAATGTGCCACCTTTAGCAAATGCGGGTGCTGACAAAAATATTACCCTTCCACTGAATACAGTAACGGTAACGGGTAGTGGCAGCGATTCCGATGGCACCGTGATAGGCTATAGCTGGGCAAAAATTTCGGGACCTTCAACATTTACAATTGCTAATAGTACCAGTTCATCAACAGCTATTAATAATCTCGTTCAGGGAACGTACAGCTTTGAATTGACAGTTACAGATAACAGAGGCGCTGTTGGAAAAGATACTATGGTTGTAGTTGTCAATGCTGCTGCAAATCAACCGCCAACTGCAAATGCTGGTGCCGATAAAACAATTACTCTGCCAACCAGCAGCGTAACGGTAACCGGTAGTGGTTCTGATCCTGATGGTACCATTAGTAGCTACGCATGGACGAAGATTTCAGGCCCCGCGCAGTTCGCGATTGCAAGTCCTGCAACTGCAAGTACAGCAATTAATTCCCTTGTACAGGGAACCTACCAATTTGTTTTAACTGTCACAGATAATAAAGGAGCTACTGCAACTGATACAGTAAACGTTACTGTAAATCCTGCGCCAAATCAGCCGCCAGTTGCAAATGCAGGTCCTGATCAAAGTATAGTATTACCAACCAGTTCGGTTACGCTCGATGGATCTGCTTCCACCGATCCGGATGGAACAATATCCAGCTATGTATGGGCAAAGATTTCTGGTCCTGGTACATTTAATATAGCAAATCCAAATGCTGCTTCAACAACAGTTGATAATCTGGTTCAGGGATCGTATCAGTTTAGACTTACTGTTACGGATAACAGTGGTTCAAGTACAACGGACATTGTTATTGTAAACGTTACAAACGTACCAAATGTGCCGCCGAGTGCAAATGCGGGAGCGAATCAAATTCTCACATTGCCAGTAAGTTCAACAACTTTGGATGCATCGTCTTCGTCTGATCCTGATGGAACAATAACAACTTATACCTGGGATCAACTTTCCGGGCCATCTACAGTAAATATTGCAAATCCAAGTTCTGCAATAACAAATATTTCAGGTCTTGTTGAAGGTGTGTATACATTTGAAGTAACTGTTACAGATAACAATGGTGTTTCTTCTCAGGGTGCTGTTGCTGTAACTGTTGTAAGCGCGCCCAATCAGGCACCGGTTACAAATGCGGGTGCCGATCAATCTATAACACTGCCTACAAATTCAGTAACACTAGATGGTACCGCATCAAACGACGCCGATGGTACGATTGTATCTTATACATGGTCACTTGTTTCCGGACCTGGTCAGTTTGTAATTGCAAATCCAACCGACGCTACTACAGATGTCAATTACCTGTTGGCCGGTACTTATGTATTCCAGTTGACTACAATCGACAACGATGGAGCATCCAGTTCTGATCAGGTGAGCATTACCGTTAATGCGGCACCAAATGTTCCTCCAATTGCCAATGCAGGTCCTGATAAATACATTACAGCGCCAATCTCAGGAATTGTACTCGATGGAAATGGTTCATACGATCCTGATGGAACAATCGTCGGCTATAGTTGGGTGAAAGTATCCGGACCAAGTCCGCTTACAATTACCAATTCAAATACTGCGAATCCAATTGTTGTTAGCCCGAATCCAGGAACTTATGTTTTCGAACTGACAGTAACAGATAATTCCGGAGCAACATCAAAAGCCCAGGTTACACTGGTTGTATATCCCGCTCAAAATCAAAATAAGGTTCCAATTGTGCAGGCAATTGATTCAATAAATGTGGTATTGCCTGCTGATAGCACTGTTCTGGACGGATCTACTTCTTATGATCCGGATGGTTCTGTGGTTTCATATAATTGGGTTCAGCTGACCGGCCCGAATGGCGCAAGCATTTTGACTCCTGGCAGTCCGACCACAGAGATTTCCGGACTCGTTGCCGGTATCTATCAATTCCAGCTAACTGTGACGGATAATAGTGGTGCTGCGGCAACCAAAACAGTATCTGTTGTTGTAGGAAATAGCGGCGCCAGATCGCTGACCGCACCAATGGTTAGTATATACCCGAATCCTGTAATCTCGATGATGAATATTAAGCTTGATGGTCAGGCCCAGGGTAGATCGAGTGTGATCATTTACGATGTGCAGGGTAAGGCTGTATTAAGCGAAGAGTTCATCAAGAATGGTTCACTATTTACACAACCGCTTGATGTATCAAGGCTGCCGGCAGGAACATACTTCTTGCAAATCAGGGTAGACACTCAGGAAAAAGTAGTGAAAAAGTTTATCAAAATGAATTAAGACCTGAAAGGCTTATAATATGCGAAGGTGGCAAGTTCCAACATGGGCTTGTCACCTTTTGTATCTCCATAGCAATATATAGATGTGAAATTTGTAAGCTCATATTTTTCACGAATGCGGATTACTTTTTCCTCGCCATGACAATTTTTACCTTCCAGTTTCCCTGTAAGTAATTCATTTTTCACTTCCAACCTGCTAGAGATGAGATCCAAACCATTTTTTACACACCATCCTTTAAGCCAGTTTTCAGGAGAGGCGGAAACTACAACAATTTGGATTCCCTGTTCTTTGTGCTTTAAGATTGTTTCATTCGCCTGGGGCCTGATGAGCTGTGGAAGTTTTTGTGAAATGAATGCATCGCATTTAATTTGAAATTCTTTCAACGGCGTTTTGCCAAAAAAATATGTAAGTACTTTTTCTTTGGCAGAAGTATTTGAAATGATACCAAGTTTCATACAAATCAACCATGGCGACAAGAGGGTGAAACCGGAATAGAATGCAAGTTTTCCCTTTTGAAATTTGATTATTTCCAGGAATGTATCGCGGGTAGTGATGGTACCATCAAAATCGAAAAATGCTATCGAACGGTTCAAAGTTTTCTCTTTTTGAACATTGATTCAGGAATGGACCTGATGATCAGCATGATCCATTTCCAAAACCATTTCACGTACACAATATTTTTCTTCTTTACCACGGCTTTGTATACTGAATCAGCAACATCTTCTGGTTGAGCAGTGAGCAATTTGGGCAATTGTAAATGCTCGGTCATACGTGTATAAACGAATCCAGGCAAAACTGAAACTACGTGCACCCCGTAGTGAAACATTCGGTTACGCAGCCCTGAAAGGTATGCCGTAAATCCTGACTTTGCACTTCCGTAAATGTAGTTGCTTTGACGTCCTCTTTCTCCGGCAACGGAACTAATTCCTACTATTACTCCCTGTTTTCTTGCTGCAAAATCATTAGCAATTACATTCAGCACAGATACGGCACCTGTGTAATTTGTATTAATAGTTTTGAGCGTTTG
>PSRI01000017.1 GCA_003175935.1 Bacteroidota bacterium | reverse complement strand
GCACACGTGACGAAGGTGCGATGAAGTAATCAAAAAACGCTTGCGATTTTAGTGAGTAGAGAAAAAATCGCGGAGGGTCAGGAAGAGGAATCTTAACGTCCTTTCATGTTTAACTTGACACCAGTATAAAAGTACTTAGTACTGAGACTGGAAAATTTAATACATAATCTGTCATTTGTTATATGATTTCTGTTGTCGTGTGCAATTTGAATTTGGAATTTTCATATTTGACCGGCATCTTTGTGCCGCATTTGGTTCTATCTCTGAATAGCAATATCAGGGAAGATTAAAATGGGAAGTCCGGTGTAATTCCGGCGCTATCCCCGTAGCTGTAAGGATCATGCGAACATCGCAATCTTGAAGCCTGCAACCACTGTTGAAACAGGTAACTCTGCCGACTCAATGGGAAGGTTCTTCAAGAAGATCCAAGCCAGAAGACCTGCCAAAGCATATTATTAATCCAGGGCTTTCGGGTGAAAAGCAGGGAGTGTAAAAGTCGCAAGACGTTTATATTTTCTACTCCGGTGTCGGCATATGCCGCATCAAAAAATCTCGGAAGCAGTCACAAAAACTTTTTTAAGATGAAAAAAATGTTTTTTATCGTGGCTGCCACCATCACTGGCTCAACGCAACTTTGGGCGCAAACGGCAGACAGCACAAAAACCAAACAACTCGACGCAGTTGTAGTTACTGCAACAAAGGCAGATCTCAAACAATCTCAAACCGGAAAAGTAATTACGGTTATTGACCAGGCAACTATCAGAAACAATGCAGGCAGAAGCGTGAGTGAATTGCTGAATTCACAAGCCGGTTTTTTTATTAACGGAGCCAACAATACTCCGGGTACAAACCTGGACCTTTATTTCAGAGGTGCTTCAAATGGAAATATGCTTATTGTAATTGACGGCGTTCCGGTATTTGATCCAAGTCAACCCAATAATACTTTCGACCTGAATAATATCCCACTCGATCAAATCGAAAAAATTGAAATCTTAAAAGGTGGACAAAGCACTATCTGGGGAAGTGATGCAGTTGCCGGTGTTATTCAAATATTTCTAAAAAAAGACAACAAAAAGCCTCTGGTAGCAAATGGCTCCTTAGCATATGGAAGTTACAATACCTGGAAAGCGGGAGTGGGATTTGGAGGAAGGTCAGGCAAACTTGGATATAACGTTCAATACAACTATAACAGCTCAGATGGAATTACTTCGGCACATGACAGTGTGGGTGGTAAAGGCTTTGACAAAGATGGATTCAGACAAAATAGTGTAATTGCTGACCTCACATATTATGCATCGGATCGCTTAACAGTAAGGGCATTCGGAAATTTCAGCAAATATCATAACGATGTTGATGAAGGTGCATTTACTGATGATAAAGATTATACAGCAAAAAACGCAAATGAAGTAGGTGGTTTAAACCTGCGCTATCACTACAAGGGAGTTGTATTAAATTTTCTTGGAAGCTATCAGCATGTGGATCGTTCATTCGTTGACGATAGTACTGATATTAGCAGCCCCTACTCCAACTATTCCAGGGGAAAATATATTGGCAATACTACGACTGTTGAAGGTTATGGCACTTTTAGAATTGCTGACAATGTTCAACTTGTAGGCGGGATTCAATACATACACCAAAATACGGATCAGTCATATTTAAGTATCGGCATGTATGGGCCTTATAGTTCAGATCTTAGCAAAGACAGCGCGGAAATCAGACAGGTTTCTGCTTATGCATCTTTACTTTATACAGGAACCAACGGATTTAATTTAGAAGCCGGCGGCCGGTATAACAATCATTCGATATATGGGAACAATGCTACTTACACTTTCAATCCTTCCTATAATATCAATCAACAATTGAAACTGTTTCTAAATATTTCCTCTGCATATAAAATTCCATCCCTTTATCAACTTTATAGTGAGTATGGCAATAAGAAGCTTAATCCCGAAAACAGTACCACTTATGAATTTGGTTTGCAAATCCAAAATGAAAAAAAATCAGCGTATATAAGACTTGTGGGATTTAAGAGAGATATCAAAAACCTGATTATATTTTATAGTGATCCTGTTACTTATGCGAGTTATTATATCAATCGCGATAAGCAGAATGATTATGGAGTGGAGCTTGAGTCCGAACTTGCTTTTGGTAAAAAATTAAAGTGGACCAATAATGTTGGTTATGTAGATGGAAAGGGCACACAGGATGATGTAAAAATTTCAAATTTATATCGCAGGCCGAAATTCACCTGGAATAGCAGTTTGAATATTAATCTGTCGGAAAAATTTGTTGTAATACCTTCAGTGCGGGTGATAGGTTCAAGGCTAAAAGGTCCATATGATATCGGACCTGAGAAACAACCTTCTTATTATACCCTGGATTGTTTCGCGGCTTATGATTGTAAAAAAGATATCAGACTATTTTTAGACCTTCGTAATATTACAAACCAGGAATATTTTGATATTGTTGGCTACGACAGTAAACAGTTTAATTTAATGGCAGGTATTAATTTCAAATTCTAAATCAATTCTTATGTCTATAAAAAAAATCAATCCCCGCACAATTGTTTTGTTTCTTTTCATAGTTGCGGTTGCTGCTTTAAGGCTCTCAACTAATTTTAGTAAGGAACTTGGTCCATTGGCAGTATTTACTCCCCTTGGAGCAATGGCATTATTCAGTGGAGCATACTTTACTGGAAATTTGAAACCATTTGCATTTCCGCTTCTTACATTATTCATAAGCGATCTGGTACTTTCATTTACTGTTCTCTCTCCTTACAGAATTGGACTCTTATATCCGGGTTGGTTTTGGACTTATTCTGCTTTTGCATTGATGGTAGTGGCCGGAAAGCTCATCATCAACAATGTGACACTTAAGAATTTAGTGCTTGGAGTAATTGTTGTTACTCTAATTCACTGGCTGGTTTCAGATATTGGCGGATGCCTGATTGATACAAGGGGAGTAAATAAATTTTCCATATATCTTGAGAGACTTGTATCTGCAATTCCTTATGAATTGAGGTTCCTTGGAGGAACTGCCATTTACAGTGCTTTGATGTTTGGAATATTTGAATGGATGAAAGTGAGATATGCCTCACTAAAAATTGCTTAGATATTTTATAAATATTTTTCAGGATATGAAAGTCTGCTCTTTCCTGCCTGCGGTTACTCAAATGATTTACGACATGGGCCTGGATGAATATCTGGGAGGAGTAACTTTTGAATGCCACAAGGCTGCCTTAGCTGAAAAACCTGTTGTTGTTCGTTGTAAACTTGAAGGACATGATTATTCCAGTGAAGAGATTGACAAAATTTTTTCTGCCAGCAAGGCTCAGGGAAATAGTTTATATTATGTAGATGAAGAATTGTTAAGTACGATAGCTCCTGACTTAATACTTACCCAGGATGTTTGTGAGGTATGTCAGATTGATACTGCCTGTACAGCAGCAGCCGTTGCCCGATTGAAAAAACAACCCACACTAATTTCTATTTCGCCAGGCAACCTGGAAGATGTTTTTAAGAGTGCCATTACAATTGCGAAAGCAATTGGCAGAGAGGAAAATGCCTATGAGTATCTGTCAAAACTGCAAAAGCGCCTGGACCTAATAATAGATCGATTAAGAATGTATAAGGCGCCACTGAAAAAAGTCATGGTAATGGAATGGATGCAACCCGTATATAATTGCGGGCACTGGATTCCGTATCAGATTGCTCATGCAGGGGGAGTTGATATGCTTTCAAATCCGGGAGGAGACAGTATTGTAACCAGTTGGGAAAAAATACTAAAATACAATCCGGAAGTTTTAGTAATCGCACCTTGCGGGTTTGACATCCACAGAAGCGCCCTTGAAATAAATTTATTAGAACAGCAAGCCGGTTGGACTGAATTGAGGGCAGTAAAAGAGGACAATGTATTTTTCGCAGATTTTGATTTATTCACTCAGCCAAGTGCAGGTACACTTGTGGATGGTATTGATTTATTGGCCGCGCTTTTTCACCCGGAAATTTTTGAAGTGCCAAAACATTTGGAGAGAAAATCAAAAAAAATGCAATCATCTGTAATGGTGATTGAATAAAATAAACAACGGAACGTTAGAAATATCTGGTAGTATAAGTTAACATTAAATTTTTCTAATCCCATGCCTGACACCTTCCAGGGCAAACACGAAACAAAAGTCTGTCCACGCTGCGGAAAATATTTTGAATGCAAAATGGGTGATATTCAAAATTGTCAATGTTTTACTGTTCAACTTTCACCTCCGGCTCGTGATATGGTGAGTGAAAAATTTGACGATTGCCTTTGCAATGCCTGTTTGAAAGCTATCCAGGCAGAATATCAGAAAAAAGCGGACAAAGCAAGAACCAGGTAAATTAATCCAGATGATTATTTTGATAACGGGGGGTACGAGGAGTGGCAAGAGCAATTATGCGCAAAAACTTGCGCTTGAATTGAGTTCAAATCCGGTTTATGTTGCCACGGCAAAAGTGTGGGATGAAGATTTTAAATTAAGGGTTGACAGGCATAAATCTTCCAGGGATGATAGATGGGTAAATATTGAAGAACAAAGAAATGTTAGCGAATTAGCCCTGGATAATAAAGTTGCCGTTGTGGATTGTGTTACATTATGGCTCAGTAATTTTTTTTCGGATCACAAATACCAAATTGACCCTTCCCTTAATTCTATCAGAAAAGAAATAGATGGAATGACAACGAAAAATACTACTTATATAATAATCACGAATGAAATTGGAATGGGGGTGCATGCGGAAACTGAAATAGGAAGGAAATTCACCGACCTGCAGGGATGGGCAAATCAATACATAGCCTCCGTAGCTCATAAAGTAATTTTAATGGTATCGGGAATACCAGTAATTATTAAGGATTCCGGCAAGAATTAAGTATGGCGCATCAATCATTTTTCAATTGGAGCGGTGGTAAGGACAGTGCGCTTGCGCTTTTTCATTCACTCGGGGATCCGAACTATGAAATAAAGAAATTACTTACAAATGTTAATGCAGCATTCGACAGAATTTCTATGCATGGCGTGAGAGTTTCTCTCCTTGAAAAACAATCAGAACAACTTGGTATTCCTCTGCAAAAAATATTACTTCCCGAAGAACCCTCTATGGAAGAATATGAAAAAATGATGGAAGTGAATTTAAAGTTATTGATAGAGGAAAAATATAGTCACGCTTTTTTTGGAGATATCTTTTTAGAGGATCTTAGAAAATACCGGGAACAAAAGTTAGAAAAAATAGGGCTGAACGCTGTTTTCCCGATTTGGAAACGCGATACAACTGAATTAATTAAAGAGTTTCTCGGTCTTGGATTCAAGACGATTATTGTTTGTGTGAAGTCGGACCTTCTGGATGAAAGTTTTTCGGGAAGAGTTATCGACGAAAGCTTTTTAAATGATTTGCCTAAAGGAGTAGACCCCTGTGGAGAGAATGGCGAGTTCCACAGCTTTGTATTTGATGGTCCGATTTTCAAAGAGCCAATAAAATTCACGGTAGGAGAAAAAATATACAAAGAGTACAAAGCCCCAGATAAAGAAAAAGAGTCAATGGGATTTTGGTTTTGCGATCTTTTGCCGGAATTTTCTGATTAAAACCGAATATTTTTTACCATGATATCACAGGATATTTTAAAGCAATCAATATCAGATAGTATTAACAACAAGACAAAACCTCCGGGCTCACTGGGTGTGTTGGAAGATATGGCCATGCAAATCGGAATGTTGCAGGGGACTTCCCGCCCGGAATTAAGAAAACCGCATATTGTTGTGTTTGCCGGGGATCATGGTATTGCAGCAACCGGACTGGTGAATCCGTATCCACAGGAAGTGACCGCACAAATGGTATTGAATTTTTTGAATGGAGGTGCTGCAATCAATGTTTTTTGCAGACAAAATAAAATTGAACTAAATGTTGTAGATGCAGGCGTAAAAAATGAATTTATCACTGGAACTGAAACCGGAGAGGCCAGGCTCATTCATGCAAAAATTGGAGAAGGTACGCGCAATTATCTGGAAGAACCTGCAATGAGCGAGGATGAATTGAATCGGTCTATTGAATCGGGAAAACTAATCGTATCCAGGATTCAGAAGGATGGATGCAATATTATTGGCTTTGGGGAGATGGGAATTGGGAACACTTCATCCGCCGCATTAATTATGAGCGCTATAACGGGAACGCCTGTACGCGATTGCGTGGGAAGAGGAACGGGGGTGGATGATGATCAACTGAAGACTAAAATATCAACTCTCGAGAAAGTTTTTGAAAAACATTGGGGCGAAATCAATGAAGGTCCGGCAAACTCCAACCTTTCGGTTTTTTCTCATAATATACTTCGCTGCTTTGGGGGATTTGAAATCGCGATGATGGTAGGTGCGTTTTTGAAAGCCGCAGAATTGAGAATGGTTGTTGTTGTTGATGGTTTCATTGCAACCGCCGCTTTATTATGCGCCAAACTTATTGAGCCGGATTTATTAAGGGCATGTATTTTTGCTCATACAAGTGGTGAGCAGGGGCATCAAAAAATGCTGGAATTCCTTGGAGCAAAACCATTACTGCAATTCAGGATGAGGCTGGGTGAAGGAACCGGAGCAGCTCTGGCCATTCCATTGATACAATCTTCGGTTAATTTTTTGAATGAAATGGCAAGTTTCGATTCTGCAGGAGTTAGCAATAAGGATAGCCTCGAATTAAGCCAGTCATGAAAAGAGAAATCAGAATTTTCTTTACTGCCATCATGTTTTTGACTCGGATACATGTTCCCAAATTTGTGGATCATGATCCATCTTATATTTCAAAATCCAGAAAATATTTTCCACTTATCGGGTGGATCGTGGGAACCTTCAGTGTGTTTGTCTTCCTGGTGATTAATAAATATTTTTCCCTCAACCTGGCTATTCTTGCTTCGATGATTGCCGGCATTTTAATGACCGGAGCATTTCATGAAGATGGCTTTGCAGATTGCTGTGATGCATTTGGTGGAGGATGGACCAAAGAAAAAATCCTGGCCATTATGAAAGACAGCAGATTGGGAACCTATGGTGTAATTGGATTGATTTCGATTCTTGCAGTTAAATTTCTTCTGATCCTGGAGCTTCCGAAATTCACTCCTGATTTTCCGGGCACGGGAATGAATATTCTTTACAATTACCGCTATTTTATCTTTTTAATAATTGCAGCCCACAGTACATCAAGACTAATGGCAGTATATGTGATTCAAACTTCTGCTTATGTTACAGACCCTGCTAATTCAAAATCTTCTTTGAATTCTTCTGACAAACTCAGTGTTCCTGAATTATTAATCGCGATTTTTTTTGGTGTTGCGCCCTTATTTTTTCTCCCCTGGAAATTTTCTTTGATTTTATTGGTTCAACTTTATGGAGCTTATAGTTTGAGGCAATATTTTAAGAAATGGATTAATGGCTATACGGGCGATTGCCTTGGAGCAGTTCAACAGGTTACTGAAATTATCTTCTATTTAGGGGCAACCATTGTGTGGCAATTTCTGTTATAAGAAATCATGGAAATTTATTTGATTCGACATACAACTGTAGACATCAAAAAAGGACTCTGCTACGGACAATCGGAGATTCCACTTCATTCAAGTTTTGATACAGAAGCCGGTTTGATCAAAAAATTTGTTCCATCGAATATCGAAATGATTCATTCCAGTCCGTTGAAACGATGTCGCCAGCTGGCGGAATATTTATTTCCGGAAAGAAAAGTCGTGTATCGACCTGAATTAATGGAAATCCATTGCGGAGAATGGGAAATGCGTTATTGGGATGAGATTCCGCAAGCTGAACTGGATCCCTGGATGACTGATTTTGTGAATGTGTCGATACCCGGTGGAGAGAGTTATGTGCAGTTATACGACCGCGTTAGAAGGGGATTTGAAAATATAGCTTCAGAAAATAAAACTGCTGCAATTATTTCTCATGGTGGCGTTATCAGGAGTATATTAAGTTACCTCACCAATACTTCACTCAAAGATTCCTTTAAGGCATTTAGTCTGCATTATGGTTGCGTAATAAGAGTTTTTCAAAAAAACGGCAGGATGGAATATGAGACATTGTCGAATGTGGCGCCGTTAGAGAAGGAGTCGCATAAGCCGAGTAGTTTTTCAAGATGATCCCGAAAGATCTCACGCTCCAAATAATTCATCCGTCATTCACTTCGCAGAGAATTTATCGGGTTAGTGACTGCTGCGCGGATGGCCTGAATGCTGACTGTCAACAGAGCAATGATTAGGCCGACGGCCCCGGCCACAAGGAAGATCCACCAACTGATTTCCGTACGATAGGCAAAAGTCTCGAGCCATTTGTACATGGCCCACCATGAGACCGGGAAGGCGATGAGCGCAGCGATCCCTACAAGCATCGTGAAGTCCCTGCTGAGTAGGCCGACGATACCGCTGACGCTGGCGCCGAGAACCTTGCGGATCCCGATCTCCTTGGTGCGTTGTTCGGCAGCATAAGTAACGAGGCCAAAGAGACCGAGGCAGGCAATGAGAATGGCGAAGATGGCGAAGGCGATGAAAATTTGTCCGGTCTGCTGCTCGGCGTGATACAATTTATCAAAGTCATTATCCATGAAGGTGTAGCTGAAAGGAAGTCCTTGCTTAGCGGCATGGAATTTACTTTCTACCTGTCGTATGAGACTGGAAACATCACTTGTGCGGAAGCGAACGGCTATGCTGCCCCAGTTAAAAGTATTTACGACCATGACCAGGGGATGTATCCTGTCGTGCATGGAGTTATAGTTGAAATCCTTTACTACGCCAACGACATGAAAGGCCAGGGGTCTGAAGTGACTCAATTGATCGGGCTTGAGTTCATCCGCCCGATTGTAGAGGAGCAGATTGAGCGGGTCCTTCACGCCCAGCATCGCTACTGCAGCTTCATTAAGAATGATAGCCGTAGAGTCTGTAGGAAATTGCGCGAAGTCGAAGTTGCGTCCTTTGACGATCTGCATGCCCAGGGTGGAAATATAATGGTCGTCGACCATAAGCGTGGTCATGAAGATCGCATTCCTGGCGTCGAACGAAGCATCACGGAACCAGCCAGGCTGACGGTACTGGTCGCCACCGACGGTGGGCATGTCGCCGGTGACGGTTGCGTCAGTAACTCCGGCAAGGGTGAGCAGGTTCTTACGAAGGTTGGTTATCCCGTTCTGGCCAAGCGACCAGGTGTCATGGATGACAAGTACCTGGTCCCGGTTAAAGCCGAGTTCCTTATTTCGAATATAGTGCAACTGGCGATAGATCACCAGGGTGCTGACGATGAGGCCGATAGAAATAAAAAATTGAAAGACCACCAGGCTGCTGCGGAGCCAACTGCTCTTAAAGCCCGCGGCCATCTTTCCTTTCAATACATGAATCGGCTGAAAGGAGGAAAGATAGAAGGCAGGGTAACTGCCTGCAAGGCAGCCGACAATCAGAACCATAACGATGAATATGGGCAGGTACCTGCCGCTGAAAAGCATATCGGGGTGGAGCGATTTGCCAGCAAGCTCATTAAACATTGGTAGCAGCAGGATAGCTATAGCCAGAGCAAGGACGAGGGAAAAGAGGCTGAGCAGGATGGACTCGGTAAGGAACTGAATGACGAGGTTTCCTTTTGTTGAGCCGGCAACCTTGCGAATGCCTACCTCCCTGGCCCGGTTGGCGGAGCGGGCGGTGCTGAGGTTCATGAAATTGACACATGCGATCAGGAGAATGAGCACAGCGATGATGGAGAATATGTATACGAACTGGATATTTCCGTTGGCTTCGAGCTCATAAGACTTATTTGAATAGAGGTGGACATTAGTGAAGGGTAAAATGCAGTACCGGAAATGATTACCCGCTTTATTTAGGTCAGCGATCGACGCGTGGACCATTTCCTGGAGGGCCGGACCTATATGGAGGTTGACGACGGCGTCTACATCCTTCTGAACCTCGGCTCGCGTGGTGCCGGGTTGAACCAGGATATAGGTATAGTAGTTGCTACTCAGCCAGTCGTTGTCGCTGGGGTCATTAAAGGTCCACGATTCGCGGAGGGGGCGAATGAAGCTGAAATGGAACTGTGATTGATCGGGCATATTGCGGATGACGCCGGTAACCTTGAGCAGGGTATTATTACTACCTACCTCCAGCGTGCGGCCGACAACATCTGTGCTATTGAAGTAGCGCAGGGCGGCAGCTTCATCGATAACGATAGATTGAGGATTGTTGAGAGCGGTATTGGGGTCGCCTGCAATCATGGGCAGAGTGAAGACCTTGAAGATTGTCGAATCGGCGAAAGTGAAGTGATGGTCGAGGACATGATTATTGCCTTTCCTAACCAGCAAATCGCCCACGTGGCTGAACCGGACCATCTGTTGGATTTTTGGGTAAGAAGCGACGAGAGCGGGGCCAAAAAATTTGGATGTGGTGGCGGCGATATACTGCGTGTTGTTGATGTAGCTATCCTCATCTATGCGATAGATGCGGTCTGCGTTGACATGGTAGCGGTCATAACTGAGTTCATCAGTGACATACAGGACGATCAGCAGACAGACACCGAGGCCAGTGGCGAGTCCTACGATGTTGAGGGCCGTAAATCCCCTGCTTTTCCTGAGGCTGCGGAAGGCAATTTTTAGATAGTTTCGGAACATGGGGATGGTCAGTATTAAATGACGAGTAATGCTGCCAAATCATTAATACGGGCCCAAAAGAGTGCCGGGTTTATAAAATCTTGAAGACCATTCTTCTGTCAAGGACTGAGACAAACAAGATGTTCGGTTTCGATACGGTTATTGTGCGGGAATGAGCATCGCGAAAGGTCCTGCCCTGAATAATCTAAAGGCAAATCTCTTATCTATCTTCAATTCAATATCCACCAAACCGAAATGGAAAACCCGAACTTAAATCTCTTCATTTTGACAAAAGAAAATTGAATACAAGAAAGCAAAATATTAATCGGTTCGTGATAAGAGGCGCGAAAAAAGATGATGGCTTGTAAAAATACACAACGATTGCATCTGTTCTACTCACACTCTAGTATGAATGAAACTTTTATTGACATTGCCATTATGCTGGTTGCACAACTGCATTCATCAGGGTTTATGCTTCATTAACCGCATTCATTACTCCCAGTTGTTCCATTAGC
>PSRI01000193.1 GCA_003175935.1 Bacteroidota bacterium | reverse complement strand
ACCATGAATTCAACTTTGTTTTTAAAATCTGCCACATAAGCCACATCAATCAAAAATCCATAAGCATCTCCCACTTTATTAAAAATCCTGGTGCTATCGGGAAGCTTTGCCTGTTTTTCAGAGCCCAGCAAAATGAATTTGCAATAAGCATCGTGGTAGCTCGAGTCGTAAGGTGGGAATTTCGATTCCCTCGGCAACTCCGACATATACTTTCTCACAAACTGATAATCTTCTTTCGTAATATTAAATCTTTGCTTAGCACTTACTGACTGCGGGAAAATGATGCTTTTCAAAATATTGTGAAGGTCTTCGAGAGGGAGGCGATTTTTCCCTGAGAAATTCATAGCCCCATTAATCAGCTGACCTTGCCTGTAATATCCTTTCCCAACAGAATCCTGTCGACTTGCAAAAGCAGTTTCATTGAATTGCATTGGCTGCTCGTAAATTATTTTGTTGTTCTGATCACGAAATTGAATGGGATTGGTGTGACGATTCTCGTCTTCAGTTAAACTCACTTCGAGCCTGTGCAAGATGGCTGCATCATCATAACCCATTTTATGCAACTGATCATTGAGATAGCCCTGACCTAAAAATTCATAGAGGCGATTGAATGCTTCGTTATCACTTACCAGGAAAATTTTTCGTACGTATTGTCCAATGGAAGGTCTGCCGTCGATGGTAGAAGGGTCATTGTATGCAGGCGTTTGTCCGGAATAACCTCTGTCGGTAATCATGGTCGTGTTTTTAGTAAGACCATCGATTTTCAATTCATTCAATTTTTGAAGGGCCAGCAGGGCCGTGGGCATTTTCACTGTGGAAGCAGGATAGAAATAATTCTTGTCGTTAACATTATAAAAAAAATTCTTAAAGTGTGGGTTATTATTCGCACCGCGATCAATTTGCGTGTAAATTATCTGGATCTTAAACTGATCCCGGTTTTTGAGCAGAGAGTCGAAATATTGTGGATATTTTCCTAAAAGCTCCTCCATGAAAGCGTCGGTTTTGGAAATTGGAGCTTCCTGCGTAACCGGGTTAATGGCGGAATCCTGGGTGGGCTGGGTGACAGAACTGTCCATGACAAGTTTTTTAGACGGTGAGCAGGAACAAATTACAGGAAGAATTAATACGCATAAACAGGGTAACCAGCATTGGCGAACAAACATTTTCTAATTCGTTGAAAGGTTGGTAATGAATGATAAAAGTAAGAAATGTTGTTTCCCACCACCTGATGAAAACGAATTTTCTTGAAACGTTTTTCGATTTTAAAAAATCAGGCCCGAAATTGATTTTGGAAGTCCCTTGAAATCACCTAAAAAAACTCCCGAAAACACTGTTTTTTAGCCTATAAAATACAGCTTGTTTCACCCTGAAACCCCTATCTTTGCTGCCCTTATTAAAATTTTTCGAAAACCCGTATTTGTATGCAACTGAAAGGTTTGGTTAGATTTTTTGCGATTGCATTGATCCTGATATCCCTCTACCAACTTCATTTTACATGGGTGGTGCATAACCATGAAAGTAAAATGGAAGCAAGAGCTACTGCATGGACCAATAGTCATTTTGGTTCAGCGAGCCAGGAAGCTAAAGATTCTGCTTTCAAAATTCGCTTGCGCAGATTACTTGACAGCACAAAAGAATCCACGCTTACTTATGGAATTACCGGTCCCATTTCCTACCAAAAAGCTAAAGAGCAGGAATTGAGTTTAGGTTTGGATTTGCAAGGTGGAATGAGTGTTACTCTCGAAGTAGAACTTCAGGAATTATTAAAATCTCTTTGCAGCAATCCTAAAGATCCCACGTTCAATAAAGCAATTCAAATTGCCACGCAGAAAAAAGCAACCAGCAATTTGGATTTTGTAACACTGTTTGCACAAGCTTACAAAGAATTGAATCCTTCAGGCAGACTCTCTGCATTGTTTGCAAATGTTGGTCAGCATAATATCAAAATTGATGACAGCGACGACCAGGTGCTTGCAAAAATTCGCGCACTGGCAAAAGATGCATTTGACAATACTGCAAGAGTTATGACCAAGCGTATCGATCAGTTTGGTGTAGCTCAGGCAAATATTAACGCAGATGCTACGAAAGCTAAGATTGCAGTAGAACTTCCAGGTGTGAAAGACGATCCTGAAAGAGTTCGTAAAATTTTACAGGCTGCTGCAAACCTGCAGTTCTGGGAAGTTTACAGTCCAAGAGAGCTCAGCAAATCTTTTACGGATGCTGAAGAAGCTCTGAAAAATTATTACAGCGGCACAAAACCTGCAACAGATACAACCCACAAACCTGATTCTTCTGCAGTTGCAGCATCACAACCTTCGACTTCTACAGATACTACCAAGACTGGAAATATCAATGCACTCCTCGGTAACAACAATCAGGTGCAGCCAAATAATAATACGACTAAAGCAACTCAGACTGCATCAGCATCTTTTAAAGATGTTTTAGTATCAGCCGGACAAAATGATGTGGCATTTGCCTACGTACAGATAAAGGACACTTCCTTACTTAACGAGTATTTAAATGTTGAATCTGTAAGAAACGCATTCCCTGCGAATACTAAATTCCTCTATGGAATAGCGCCAAAAGGAGAGAATGTAAAAAAAGATTATCTCCCTATTTACGCAATCAAAACTAAAGAAGGAACTGACAAAGCCCCTTTGGAAGGTGATGATGTGGAAGAAGCAGGTCAGAGTTATGATGAGAAAGGCAGACCGGCAGTTTCTCTAAACATGACAAAGCAGGGAACGAACAAATGGGGTGAACTGACTACCGCTAATGTGAACAAATCAATTGCGATTGTTCTTGATAATATCGTTTACTCAGCTCCCAATGTAATCAACCCTATTACTGACGGCAGATCACAGATCTCCGGAAGTTTTACTGTTGAAGAAGCAGCTGACCTTGCAAATATTCTTCAGTCAGGTAAATTACCTGCACCTGCAAGAATAGTACAGGAGCAGGTTGTTGGTCCAACCCTGGGTAGCCAGGCTATCAAGGGTGGCGCAATGTCATTTATCATTTCATTCGTTGTGATTTTTGGTTTGATGCTGTTGTACTATAACACCAGCGGTTGGGTTGCCAATATCGCGTTAGTATTAAACTTACTTTTCACCATCGGAGTATTGAGTGCATTAGGTGCCACACTTACTGCAGCAGGTATCGCCGGTTTAGTGCTTGCCATTGGTATGGCTGTGGATACAAACGTGATCATCTTCGAGCGTATTAAGGAGGAAATAAGTTGGGGAAGAAGTTATACCACAGCAGTTGATCATGGTTATAATCGTTCCCTAAGCCCGATTCTTGACGCGCACGTTACCACATTACTTACAGCAATTATCCTCTATATTTTTGGATTAGGCCCGATAAGAGGTTTTGCAACTACGCAAATCATTGCGATCCTCCTGAACCTGTTCTGCGGAATCCTTGTAGCAAGATTGATCACAGAATGGTGGACAAACAAAAAAGGCCGTCACTTCGAATATTTCACAAAGCTCTCAAGGAGCATTTTCAAAAAAGCTCATTTCCCTTTCACCAAATATCGCAGAGTTGCATACTCCATTTCAGTAGTTGTATTGATCCTGGGTGTGGGCGCATTCTTCAACAAGTTTGATGAAGGTGTGGAATATAAAGGTGGACGTAGCTATACTGTTCATTTTGATCAGCCTCATCAAAATACAGAAATGATGAACCAGCTTCACACTGTATTTGGTGATTACCCTTTGATCAAAACAGTTGGAGACAACAGAACACTTAACATCACAACTTCTTACCAAAAAGAAAATCCATCGCGCACTGCAGACTCCGTTGTGGAAGCTGCTTTGTTTACAGGATTGAAACCGTTCCTTCCTGCAGGCATTACGAATGATGAATTCATGAAGACTCATTTGATGAGTTCACAAACCGTTCAGCCGTCAATTTCTGATGAATTGAAAGCCGGTGCTGTGAAAGCAACTATCTATGCACTCATCATTATCTTCCTATACATCTTCATCCGTTTCCGTGACTGGAGATTCTCTTTAGGAACTATACTTTCATTGTTGCACGACGTGCTCGTTACACTGGCAGTTTTCTCCTATTTCAAAGGAATCATGCCTTTCCCCCTGGAAATTGACCAGCACTTCATTGCGGCAATTCTAACGGTGATCGGATTTTCGATGAACGATACGGTGATCGTATTCGACCGAATTCGTGAATACAGTAGAACAATGAAAGGCGAAAGCAAAGCAAAAATCATTGACAGTGCGATTAATGATACTTTGAGTCGTACCATCATGACCTCGC
Organism: Bacteroidota bacterium; assembly: GCA_003175935.1. Taxonomy (GTDB): domain Bacteria; phylum Bacteroidota; class Bacteroidia; order Chitinophagales; family Chitinophagaceae; genus PSRI01. The sequence continues at coordinate 2,334 of PSRI01000193.1, read as the reverse complement.
TGACAGTGTTCCTCACCCTTTTAATTCTGTTTATTTTTGGTGGTGAAGTAACACGTGGATTCGCATTTGCAATGCTTGTGGGTGTGATCACAGGTACCTATTCTTCAATTTTTGTTGCTGCTCCTATCCTGCTTGATTTTGCAAAAAACAAGCCTTTAGGCAAACATCAAGAAGAAACAAAGCCTGCTGCTAAACCTAAAGCAAAAACTCCCGTAGCACATTAATGTTATCATAATCATTATACCTGAAACCCGGTCATTTGATCGGGTTTTTTGTTTTATATAACTCTCATTCCGTCAGGATACCAGCGATGGTTTTCTTAATTTTATCCTGATGCAGTTAACCACCGAGAATATATTGTTGTTTGGGTCATTGCTATTGTTTGCGAGCATCCTCTCCAGTAAAACTTCAGCCCGATTAGGCATTCCAACCCTGATACTTTTTTTAGTGGTGGGAATGCTTGCAGGATCGGACGGGATTGGCGGAATTTATTTCGACGATCCAAAGATTGCGCAGTTCCTTGGTGTGGCCGCATTGAACTTTATTCTTTTTTCAGGCGGCCTGGAAACGAAATGGGAAAGTATTAAGCCCATATTGCGACAAGGAATTTCCTTAGCAACAATTGGCGTTTTTCTCACGGCGCTTACCGTAGGATTATTTGTTCACTGGATCACAGACTTTTCACTCCTGGAAGGTTTGCTATTGGGCGCTGTTGTGTCATCTACTGATGCAGCGGCTGTATTTTCTATTCTAAGATCGAAAAGTATTGGCCTCAAAGGAGGAATCCGACCCTTGCTTGAACTTGAAAGCGGAAGTAATGATCCTCTCGCTTATGTACTTACGATTACACTTACACAAATTATTGTTCAGGGTGAAGCGAACTATTCTGCCATTGCATTAAAATTTGTATTGGAAATGGTGTTGGGTGGATTATTCGGTTTGATTTTTGGCAAGGCGATGATATGGATCATTAACAAAATCAAACTTGATACAGAAGGCTTGTACCCGGTCTTACTACTGGCGATGATATTTTTTATTTTTTCATTCACAGATTTATTGGGCGGAAATGGATTTCTTGCGGTTTACCTGTCGGGTGTTTTATTGGGCAACAACAAATTCATTCATAAGAAAAGTCTGCTTAAATTTTATGATGGACAGGCCTGGCTCATGCAAATCATCATGTTTCTTACTCTCGGCCTGTTGGTGTTCCCTTCAAAAATTCCTCCTGTGGTTGGACCAGGATTATTGATTTCGTTTTTCCTGATTTTTGTTGCGAGGCCGATTGGTGTGTTTATTAGTCTTTCTTTTTTCAGAATGAAAACCCGGGAGAAATTATTTATTTCCTGGGTTGGGTTGAGGGGTGCTGTCCCGATTGTTTTTGCGACTTATCCATTGATTGCCGGAATTGGAAAGGCCGATATGATTTTCAACCTGGTGTTTTTTATTTCAGCCACTTCCGTACTACTTCAGGGAACTATATTAGGTTATGTAGCAAGAAAACTTCATGTATACGTTCCCGAAAAATCGAAAAGAAGGTTTCCACTTGATCTTGAACTTTCAGAGGTAGCAAAATCCGAACTAACTGAAATTACACTTCCTAAAGAAAGTAATGCAATTGGAAAAAAAATTGTGGAATTGAATTTTCCGGTGAGCTCTTCTATCGTGATGATTAAGAGAAACAATAAATATTTTATTCCTACTGGTGCCACTCAATTGGTAGATGGAGATAATATGCTGATCACTGCAGATAATACCGATGCCATCGATGAAATCCATCGTCTCTTAGGTATTTGGAAAAGTCCCGAGAGTGTAAATTGAAAGAATTAAGTTGAAGTTATACAGCGAAAGAGGTTCCGCAGCCGCAAGTCTTGCTCGCATTCGGATTTTTAAATACAAATCCTCTGGAGTTAAGACCATCTTCCCAGTCGATCTCCATCCCGAATAAATAGATTTCGTGGGCCGGGTTCATAATTACATTGATGCCATCAATTTGAAATTCCTGATCTTTTTCATCTTTCTGGTCAAAGCCCAGAACATAACTCAAGCCAGAGCATCCTCCCCCTTTTACTCCTACCCGAAGCTGTTCTCCTTTCTCATTAATACTATCTTCCTCAATCAATCGTTTTATTTCCACGATTGCACCAGGCGTAAAATTAACGGGAGCCGATTTTGTGAGCACGTCCATGTATTAGATGTTTTCACAAAGTTACAAAAATTCCGAAAGGCTTCACGCTAAGACGCCATCCCGATGGCTATCGGGACGCCAAGATTCTGTGTTAAAAACCAAATGATTTTATTTATTAGCTTTGTGTTTTAGGCGGCTTAAGCCAGCCT
>PSRI01000212.1 GCA_003175935.1 Bacteroidota bacterium | reverse complement strand
TTTCCATCATTAATCAGAAAAAACCGTTTATAAAGAAAAAACAAATTAGTGTAACACTTTTTAACCTGCATCGTATCACATGAGAAAAATGCAGGTGCTATGAGGAAAATATTACAAACAATACTTACCATCATCATATATTTTCTTAGTGTATCAACAATCCTTGGCCAGTGGAAAGGAAAGATTACAGGTACGGTGAAGATGGATGGAGATAAATCTGTTTCTGCTGCATCAGTTGAATTGCTAAAAGCAGTTGATAGTGGCCTGGTAAAAGCAACCGCCAGCGATAATAATGGCAATTTTCAATTTGATAATTTGAATGCGGAAAAATATTTATTGAGAATCACGGCAGTGGGATTCAACGAATATATTTCTAATCCAATCGATATAAATGCTAAGGAAAACAATTTGAATTTGGAAAACCTGGTGCTTAAGAAATCAGATCCCAAACAACTGAAGGAAGTAAAGCTGACAACCAGGAAACCTTTGATTGAACAAAAAATGGATAAGACCGTAGTAAATGTTGATGCGAGTATAAGTAATGCGGGCAGCACTGTGATGGAAGTTTTAGAGAAATCACCAGGCGTAATTGTTGATAAAGATGGGAATGTAAGTTTGAAAGGCAAACAAGGTGTAGTTATTATGATCGATGGAAAACCAACTTATTTGAATTCAAATGACCTCGCCAATTATTTACGTAGTTTGCCAGCTTCTGCAATCGAGCAGTTAGAGATTATGACGAATCCTCCTGCTAAGTACGATGCGGCGGGAAATTCAGGAGTGATCAATATTCGCACAAAAAAGAATCGGGCAATGGGATTCAACGGCTCCATATCTGCAAATTATGCTCAGGGCAAATACTGGAGAACGAATGAAAGTATTAATCTCAATTACAGAATTAAAAAATTCAACTTCTTTGCGAATTACACTTACTCACGTTGGTCCGGGTTTCAAAATATTTATGTGAAAAGAAATTTCTTTTCAACAGGGTCTAAGAATGTAGAAACGATATTTGAGCAGCAGTCTTATATCAAGTTAAAATATCCAGGCCATACATATAAGGTAGGCGCTGATTATTTCCTTTCTTCCAAAACTACAATCGGTGTCGTGGTAAATGGGAATATTGAAAATGGAGATGAGCCGGGAAATAATACCAGCTACATCCAAAACGGCATGGGTGAAGTAAATACGGTGGTTGTCGCGACCAATTCACACAAGCAGGTGTATAAAAATTTAGGTACCAATTTCAATATCAAACACAGATTTGATTCAACAGGTAAAGAATTAAGTGCAGATTTTGATTATGTGAACTATAATATCACAGGGCACCAGCATTTTCAAAATGAATTTTTTAATCCTGCTGGTGATAAAATCAGGGAAGATGAAATATTAAAAGGTTATCTGCCTTCAAGGATTACTATCTATTCCGCAAAATCTGACTATACTCATCCATTAGGTAAGAGTGCAAAATTAGAAGCCGGAGTGAAAGCAAGTTTTGTAAAGACAGATAATGATGCCCAATATTATTTGTACCAGGATAATGACTGGTTAGTGGATACAACGCGTACCAATCATTTTGTGTACAACGAAAACATATTTGCAGGATATTTAAACTTTAGCCGGCAATTAGGCAAGTGGTCCGTGCAGGCTGGTTTGAGAGTTGAGCATACAGATGCGAAAGGAAAGCAATATATCAATGACTCATCCTTTACGAGAAATTACACGAGCATGTTCCCAACTGCTTATGTGAGTTATACTTTAAATGATAAAAACCAGTTTGGATTTTCATTTGGAAGGAGAATTGAAAGACCTTCTTACCAGGATCTGAATCCATTTAGGTATTTCCTTGATCCATATACATTCGAAGAAGGAAATCCCTTTCTTAAACCTCAGTTTTCATATAATGTAGAACTCAGTCATACATATCGCGGTGTTTTAACTACAACGCTTAACTATACCAAAACTGTCGATATGATTGCAGAAACACTGAACCAAATTGATAAAGACACGATCACATACGTAACAAAGCAGAACCTTGCTACCGCTCAAAATTTGGGTGCAGCTATCAGTTTTTCTGCTCCAGTAAATAAATGGTTCACCACAACATTATACACGAATATCTTCTACGCAACATACTCGGGAACTATACAGGGATCACCATTGCACGTGAGCGGAATCGTTGGGACCTTTAATATGAATAACCAGTTTGACCTCGGAAAAGGGTGGACCGGTGAAGTAAGCGGTTGGGCCCGATCGAATGGAATAGAAGGGCAGTTTTATATTAAAGCAATGGGACAATTGGACCTTGGGGTACAAAAATCAATATTGAAAAAACAGGGTTCACTAAAATTCAGTGTGACAGATGTGTTTTATACAAATCAGTTCAAAGGGAGCGTAAACTTCAATAATATAGATGTTTTAGTGAAACAAAATCACGATAGCAGGGCAGTGAGGTTCACATTTACATACAGATTTGGTAAGAGCACTTCAAGTGCCCGCCAGAGAAGCACCGGAGCAGAAGACGAGCAGAGCAGAGTTAAGCACGGCAGTTAGTACAGTCCGAAATAGTCATGCCAATGACAATTCCCCCCTCGCCAGTGGGGGAATTTTTCATTTTGAAAAGGTCTTTTACATTTGTAAAAATTAATCTCATGCCATCATTCGATATCGTTAGCAAAGTTGATGCACAAGCTTTGGACAATGCAATCAACGTAACCAAAAAAGAAATCACCAACAGGTTTGATTTTAAGGGATCACATGTTGTAATCGATCTCAACAAAAAAGATTATAAAGTGAATGTGGAGACGGAAGATGATATGAAGATGCGCCAGCTAATGGATGTATTAATTAATCGCGCACACAAGCAGGGTATAGCTCCTGAAGCATTTGATATGAGCAAGGAAGCACACCAGAGCGGAAAAGTTATAAAGAAAGAGATTGATGTAAAGAACGGACTGAAGCAGGAAGATGCAAAAAAAATTACAAAGCTCATTAAAGATTCCGGCTTGAAAGTTCAGGCGCAAATTATGGATGATCTTGTAAGGGTGACAGCAAAAAAAATTGATGACCTGCAGGCTGTAATTGCTATGTGTAGGGGAGCAAATCTTGGTCTGGCACTCCAATATGAAAATATGAGAAACTAAATTCCCGGGTAAACGGGCCTGTGGATAATCCAGTGCACAACTCGTGCATAAGGAAAACAGTTAATATTTGGAAAGAGGTTGATCGAGATATTATCTTAGATGTACAAAGTCGCCGGAATCCTTCAACAAGAGGAAAGCGACATAAGAGAGAGCATTAGGTTAAAAAGTATGCAAACTTCGGTGAGTATATGAAAATAGTCTGATGCTTTCTTATTTTATTTAGGCCCTGGTAATGTCCTCATTCAGCCACAGATTCAAATCAGAATTGTCCTTATTAGGACAATTTTAATTTTGAGGCATAGCATTTTATATATAATTTTGCCCCTCTTTTAAACATCACGGCAAAATCCGTGTGACCTTAAATAATTGATAATCATGAAACAAGGTATCCATCCGCAGAGCTACAGGTTTGTAGTATTTAAAGACATGAGTAACGGATATTCATTCCTTACCCGTTCTACAGCTCCTTCAAAGGAAACAGTAAAGTGGGAAGATGGTAATGAGTACCCCCTTATTAAGCTTGAAATCTCTAATACTTCTCATCCTTTCTTTACTGGTCAGAAAATGCTGGTTGATACAGCAGGCCGTATTGACAAGTTCAAGAAGAAGTACGCAAAGAAATAATTTTTTGCTTATTGGCAAATTGAAATCCCTCGTTAACCGGGGGATTTTTTTTAGTATTAAATTAGCCGGACTGGAATTTTGAACGCAACCAGACCAGATGCATCTGATTCTTTTCGATAATATTTCCCCTAATGCTATTTATCCCTTTTCATCAACAAGGCCGGTCGCTCATTTGAGAATCGGCATCCGCACCATTTCAGAAAAATGGGCTGATGCACTTAAAATCGAACCGCGGGTTTTATCTGCAGGTTACATTACGCCTCAACAAATTAATTTATCAGGAGAAGCCATAGTTATTAATGCTACGATCATTCCAGATGAAGAATTTGTTGACCATGCAAAAAGGCTTTCGGTTTCAGAAGCGCTCATCTCAAACAACATGGTACTGGCTGGAAATATGGAATGGAATCCCGATTTAACGAGGAATGATATCACGCCGAAAAGTTTTAAAAAACATATCCCTTACAATATTCCATTTACAGAATTAAAACATGCCTGGCAGATTTTTCAAAACAATGAAAAAGCATTACGGTTTGATTTTAAATCAATAACTACGAACCGAAATTCTAAACCTCTCTCTCCAACGAATTTTGTGCGCAATCCCTCAAACATTTTCATGGAAGAGGGAGCAATGGTTGAACATGCATATTTAAACGCAAATGCAGGCCCAATTTACATTGGAAAAAATGCAGAAATAATGGAAGGTGCGATGATTCGTGGTCCATTTGCTGTTGGTGAATCAGGCATAGTGAAAATGGGTTCCAGGATTTACGGTGCTACGACTATTGGACCCTATTCTGTAGCAGGTGGTGAAATTAAGAACTCAGTTATCATGGCCTATAGTAATAAAGGCCATGAAGGATATCTGGGTGATAGCGTAATCGGTGAATGGTGTAATATAGGAGCAGGTACCTCCAACTCCAATTTAAAAAATACAGGATCACAAATCAATGCTGGTGGAGGCAGAGGAACATTATTGGGTTCTCCCGGAATTAAGTGTGGATTAATTATGGGCGATTATACCCGATGTGCCATTAATTCATCTTTCAATACTGCAACAATTGTTGGTATTGGCTCCAATATTTTCGGGACGGGTTTCGCACCCAATTTTATTCCTGATTTCACGTGGGGATTTACTGGCAAATATGAATTTGAAAAGGCACTGGAACATATTGCTAACTGGAAAAAATTAAAAAATCATTCACTTAGTTCGAGTGAAGTGAAAATTTTAGAACATCTTTACAAACAATCTGACTAAAAATTATGAGAAAACAAATTGCTGCGGCAAACTGGAAAATGAATCTCACGCTTGAACAGGCTGATGCATTGGTTACCGAAATTTCGAATCACAATCGCAAGCTTGGCGAAAATCATGTGGTTGTTTTTGCTGTTCCTTTTCCTTATTTAATATGGGTTTCAGAAAAAACAAGCAATATGAATCAATTTCATGTAGCTGCACAAAATTGTTATACGAAAAAATCTGGTGCTTATACAGGTGAAGTGTCTGCAGAAATGCTGAACTCTATTGGAATTAAATGGGTGGTATTGGGTCACTCTGAGAGAAGGGAATATTTTGGGGAAACTAACCAAATGCTTTCTGAAAAATTAAATCTCGCACTTGAATATCATCTTACTCCCATATTTTGCTGTGGTGAACCGTTACCCATACGCGAAGCCGGAACCCAAAATCAGTATGTTGAACAACAACTCAGGGAAAGTCTTTTTGGATTATCCGCCGAGCAGATTCAAAAAATTGTAATTGCATACGAACCGATATGGGCCATTGGAACCGGAAAAACGGCTACCTCCGCCCAGGCACAGGAAATGCATGCGCATCTGAGAAAAATACTTGCATCAAAATTCGGAGATAAAATTGCTGATGGAATCTCTATTCTTTATGGTGGAAGTGTAAAAGCATCCAATGCGAAGGAAATTTTTTCTCAACCCGATGTTGATGGAGGACTTGTAGGCGGGGCTTCTTTAATTGCTACAGAGTTCAATACTATCATCGATTCGCTCAAATAAGCGAGTTAATTTCAAGCTAATTCACATTTTAAAATTCATTACGGCAGGTTCTTTGTGCTGTTTTTGTAAAGCGACAGCATGAAAACCAACTATGCATTCCATGTTTTGCAATTGCAACACGCAGAGGAACTTGAATATTGCCGCCTCATTAGAGAAGCCATTCGCCGTCACATAAGTCCTGATGTTCTAAAATCCTATACGCTTGACTTCTGGACCAAACGCCTTCAACAGGATTTTAGAGAAGAAGAAACCAAATTGCTTCCCATGTTAAAGTCTTATGAATCGGCCTGCAGTTACCATAACCTCGTTCGACTGGATCATGAACTTATTCAAAGAGTAATGGAACATATTGTGCAGGACGGCTCAGAGGTTCGTGTATATGCTTTGCTTGCAGAACTGGTGGAACAGCATGCGCGGTATGAAGAAGAAGTGATATTGCCAAGGCTTAACGCAGATTATACCCTCATGCAGGCCGTTTAGCCTCATTACCTCCATAAAAATAATCCTTGAATAAGGCATATCGATTAAATGCTTTTATTTGCGACGGAGCACAGAGTATTGAATAATTTGTAGTTTGCTTCGTTATCAATTAAGCATGAGCTTTAAAAAATTAATTTTCCAAAGCATCATATGGAGGGGCTTTTATTTTGTTTCCGTCCTTATGCTAAATGTTTTTATTGCGCGGTACTTTCAGGCTTCCAATAGCGGATCAATTTACTTTATCATAAATGCATTAGCTTTTTACTTATTGCCTGTTAGTATTTGTCTGGAAGCGGGCATAGGATATTTTACAGCTACAAAGGAAATCAGGATATATAAACTCGCTAATTTTTCGTTTTTCTGGGCACTTCTTATCGGATCAATCATTACAATTTTCCTTCTCATATTCGGGCCCGGATTTTCATTTCTTACACAAAATAAGGGCAACCTGTTTATTCCACTTTATTATTTATGTGGGTGCATGCTTACTAATTATGCCATAGCAATTATGTATGCTAATAGAAATTTTACGCTTCCCAATATTGTCTTAATACTGATCAACTTTGCTTTAGTAGCATTTTTAGTTCTTACAAGAAATAACCCCGGAGCAAAATCCATTTTCATACAACTTTATTTTTTAGGATTTTTAGTTCAGGGAATTATACTTTCAATAGTACTCGTAGCTGAAAATTTCGAAGAATGGAAGCTGCAATTACCCGGTAGCCGCGAAATTTCAAAAATCATTCGTTATTCTCTCCAGGCATTAGCAGCAAACATCATTTTCTTTCTTGTATACAGAATTGATTACTGGTTCGTGAGCTGGTATTGTTCAGCTGCGGACCTTGGAAATTATATTCAGGTTTCCAAACTGGTTCAGATTTTTCTGCTCATTCCTATTATTATTGCAAGTGTGATTTTCCCATACATCGCCTCAGGTAAAACAAAAGAAAGTGTTGCACAGGTGAAATCTATTTGCCACCTACTTTGTCTTTTGTTCTCGATTGCCTGCTTATTTCTTGCCATAGCAGGCATGAAATTGTTTCCCTTACTCTTCGGATCTAGTTTTGATAAAATGTATGAACCATTTCTGCTGGTGATTCCGGGAATTCTTTCTTTGGCCATTTATACGCCTGTCTCCGCTTATTTTTCCGGAGTGAATAAGGTAAGAATGAATATTTATTCCAGCTGTATCGGTCTGGTTGTAATAGTTGTGGGCGATCTCATTTGGATTCCAAAATTCGGCATCAGGGCTGCTGCCCTGGTGAGCAGTATCGGTTATTTCACCTGTCTTTGTTTTTCAATTATCGCCTTTATGAGAATTGAAAATGCTTCATTAAGTAATATTTTATTGTTCGACAGGCAGGATTTCGATTATATAAAGTCCATTATTAAAAGAAATGGCAAAAATTCTATCAATGAATCGTGACAGGTAATTTTGAATGATTCAGAGATTTTAAGAAATTCGATATTCCCAGTTCTCAAATTAACAGGTGCAAATGAATATTCTCTGGTTGGCAAGTTGGTATCCTCATTATAATGATTCGTTCAATGGTGACTTTATTAAGCGACATGCACTTGCCCTTTCCAAATACAATGAATTAACCCTGATTTATCTAACCACAAACAGTTTGGATAAAAAGTTTGATGGTGTAAAAACTTCGCATAATCGGGAAGGGAGCCTTCGGGAATTAATTGCAGAATATTCAAGGCCAAAACAGGAGGGCCTGATTGGAAAATTGCGATCCTTCCTCAAATACAATTCCTACTTCAAACAAATTGTTGAGGAACACATTGCTAAAAAAGGAGTACCTGACATAGTCCATGTTCAGGTTCCTTTCAGGGCAGGATGGATTGGTATCTGGCTGAAAAGAAAATATAAAATTCCGTTAGTTGTAACCGAACATTGGGCAGGGTATGACAGGCAAAATCCTGACAATTATTTTACCCGCGGATATTATTTTAAATATTTGGTGGGAAGGACATTAAAAGCTGCCGATTATATCACACCGGTTTCTGAAGATCTGGCGGAAAGATTGAAATCGATTTTCGGGAAAATGAGAAGTAAAGTGATCCCCAATTCGGTAGACACGGATTTATTCTACCCTGGAAATAATTCCAGTTTGAAATTCAGATTTGTTCATAATACGAGTCCGGATGATTTACATAAAAATACAGTAGGAGTTCTCGAAGCCCTTGGAAAATTAAAGGAAGTAAATACCAATTGGGAATGCGTGATTTTTGGCAAGCCGTCGCATGGCGTAATGGAGAAAGCCAGTGAATTGGGTTTAAATGGAATGGTTGAATTTCTGGGCCTTATATCACATGAAAGGGTAGCTGAAATTATGAGAGGTGCTTCTGCATTTATTAATTTTAGCAATTTTGAAAACCAGCCCTGTAGCATCCTGGAGGCATTATGTTGTGGCTTGCCCGTGATTGCAAGCAGGGTAGGAGGGATCGCGGAAGTTATTGACGAGGAAAACGGCCTTTTAATAGCACCGCGACAAATAAACTCTCTTTACAATGCCATGTATTCGCTCGTTGGTGGAGATATTGTGTTTTTCAAAGATGAAATAGCGAAAAATGCAAAAAAGAAATTTAGCGAGGCTTCCATTGGCAGGGAATTTTTTGATTTTTACTCGGAAATTCTCAAGAAATAGTATGGGTTTAAGTTCCTGAATCTATTCTGGTTCCGATAATGCTAAATCCAAACAGGCTTTTGGTAGTTACTGAAATCTTTTTGTAGAATTTTTCCTCATACCAGATTGTTACTTCGGATTCCGAGTGTTCCCAGCGGAATTCAGGCGTAAACCAATCCAGTATATCTATCATCATTTCCCGCGCGGACTGTTTGTTTCCTTTTGATCGTTTTACAACATAGGAAACTGGAAAAAGGGTGAACTTATATAAATAATATTGAAACCGGAGTGGCAATTTTGAGGTGAACCCTCTAACAAAATTGAAGAATTTGTGGATACTGTTTTTTCGGGGATGATAAAGCCATACGCTCAATTTACCTCCGTCATTTACGCATTTTTCTATGCACTCAAAAGAGAATTTGGTATTGGTAGTATGGATTAAAACACCGCTACTATGAACAAGATCAAAACAGCGACGTTTTAACGGCGGATATTGAATGTCTCCCTGAATAAAAAAAGCTCCCGGATGATCATTATTTTGAAATGCCCTGACTACACTTTTGCTTAGATCAACTCCAATTACCAATGCCCCACATCTGGCAATAGAACTATTCAACTGGCCATTGCCACAGCCTGCATCAAAAATTATTTTTCCATTGAGGCTTTCCCTGGTTTCATTCGTTTCTTCCAGAAATCTCCCGAGTAAAGCATCAGAAGGCGCATCCCAGGTTTTATCCTCTTTATAATCGAATAAACCCCATTCCAATTCAAAACTTTTTTTAGTTCGGGTATTCTTTTTGATGATGGTTTTTATAAAATCTCCGTGCTTGGAAAGAATTTTTTTCTTTTTTTCATGATAATCTTCCATTTTAGATTTGAAGAAATCTTCATAGTCTAAAAATGATTCTATTATAAGTCTTGGAACACCATCAATAACTGGATAGAACCAATCTTTTTCCGCATACAAAATACCTTCCCAGGGAATTTGAAGAATTTGTTCTCCGAAATTTCGGGTTCTGTAAGTAAAAACAGAGAGTTTTAAGGGTGAGAGGGAAGCCGGACAGATAAGAAGGGAATAAAATTGATTTTGTAAGTCGGATGGATTCCCGTCGGATACGTTCATCATCCTATTCTTTCAATTTTTTTACAAGATTGATGTATTCTTCCATCGCTGATTCTTTTGATTTGCCTTTTAATTCGCTCCATGCATCATACTTTGCCTTGGCAACAAAATCAAATGGGTTGGCGGGCGCATCGGTGTCATTATCACCTTCAGTTGCCTGCTTATAGAGGGAATATAGTTGAAGAAGTGTATCATTGCTTGGTCGGGCAGAAAGTTGTTTACTTTCAATCGCAGCTTTCTCAAAGAGTTCCTTTAAATCCATGGGTCCCTGTTTTACCCGAAAATAATCATTTAGTTTGACCTTCTTTAATCCAGCTTATACAAGTTTTCTTTCCATAACCAGCAATTGCAGCTCCATTGTTGCGAGCCCAAAATTGTCATCATGAGGGAATGGCTGCAATTCGCCAGTTTTATTAAATCCATGACGTTCATACCAATCAATTAGTTCTTTCCTAATAGAAATTACTTTAAGTTTAATAGAATCGCATTCTAATTCCCTTCCCCGATCATCTGCAACCTTCAATAATTTTTTCCCAATACCGGCACCCTGCAGAATGGGCGATACAGCTAGTAGCCCAAGGTATAGTTTAGAATTTTGCTTTTGAAGGTATACGCAACCGGATATTCTGTTCTGGTCATCAACAAATTTCATTATTGCTGCATCTTTCTCTTTCATCATTTGCTCCAAAGATGGTGCATCTATTCTGGCATCACTAATTAAAAAACCTGCTTCTGTGGTCCAGCCAGCCCTGGAATCTTCTCCCCGGTATGCACTATTAATTAATTTGAGTAATTCAGGAATGTCACTGGTTACTGCCTTTTCAATTTTCATTTTATATCTGAATAATTTTAACTCCTTTTGGCGAGTCGAAATTAAGAATCTAAATGTATTTTTATCCCGCCATAGTCAGTGATTTCCTAAGAGATTTAACCTAATTTTTTACCGCATGAATTTTCTCAATACGCTTTATGACGAACTGGTTGGCTTCTTTGGCATTGGCAGCCTGATCGATATGTATCATTCAGGCGATTACAGCAAACTTCTCACTTTCGATGGAATATTATCTGCAATCGGTCCATTTATTCCGCTTTTACTACTCATTGAAATTGTCAGGGCCCTCTTATACAAGAGATTTAAAATAGAAGATTATAAGGTTCCATTTTTCATTTACGTGTTTAACAGGTTTGCATCCAGATTTATTTCGATTGCAGCAGTTGCATTTTGCATTGGCAAACTGGAACAATATGCCATTTTTAAATCGGAATTCAGGTGGTATTGGCTGATTTATGGTTATATTATTTGGGAGTTTTCTCATTTTATATACCATTATCTTGGACATAAGGTGAGATTATTTTGGTGTTTGCACAGTACTCATCACGCGCCGCAAACAATGAATCTTTCCGTTACTTATGCGCATTTCTTTCTCGAAGCTCCTTATGCGGACGTGATCAGGACTTCTATTTGTATTTTGTGCGGAGTAAATCCTCCACTTTTATTTTTCATCATGTTTGTTGATGGAACCTGGGGTGCATTTATTCATGTTGGAGAAAATATAATGAAGGATGGCAGAATGGGATTTCTAAATAAAATTATACTAACGCCCTCGCATCACCGCGTGCATCATGCGAAGAATCCCTTGTATATGGATACCAACTTCTGCAACCTCCTCAATATATGGGATCGTGTTTTTGGTACGTTGCAGCCTGAACAAAAAGAAATTCCTCCAGAATACGGAATTACCAGGCCCATGAATGCCGGGAGTTTCTTGGATGTTTACTTCGGTGAAATAGTTGCTTTATTCAGAGATATCAAAAATGCTCCGGGAATCAAAAATAAAATAATGTATGTTTTTATGCCTCCGGGATGGAGCCATACGGGTGACCATAAAACTGCACGTGTTATCAGAAACCACTACAGGGATGAAGACCTTGCCCGAAATCAAAATTCAGTAACCTGATTTAATCCAGCTTTGCTTAAGATGATATGAGTGTTGAAGGAAGCAAATGGAAAAGATTCTTATTACCGGCATTAAGTTTCCTGGCGGTATTATTATTTTCATGTCATTCGAATCCCGAAAAAAAAATAATTGCGCCGCAGATTAAAACAGATTCTGCAATTTTAAAATCATCGCCACAGAAGGATACGATTCCCGATACGCTGAAGACCATTTATCTTACATTTGATGACGGTCCGCTACCGGGAACCGATGCCATCATAAGAGCATTTGACAGAGAAAAATTGCCGGCGACAATGTTTATGGTTGGAAAACATGTTCAGATGAGCAAATCACTTCGCGAAAAATATGAAATGGCATACAGAGATCCTTTCCTGGAAACAGGAAACCATAGTTATTCCCATGCAAACAGAAAATACCATACGTATTACAGGCACCCGGAAAAAGTGCTGGAAGATTTCGATCGCAACCAGGCATTCTTGCATCTAAGAGACAAAGATGCCAGAATGCCGGGGAGGAGCAGCTGGCGCGTGGGTAACCGAAAAAGAGATGAGCCATCAGTGAATGGTGCAAGCGCGGCTGACCTTCTTCATGAAAATGGGTATACTATTTTTGGCTGGGACCTGGAATGGTTTCATAAATCACAATCGGGGAAACCACAACAAAAAGTTGAGGAAATATTTGAACAGATACAAAAGCGAATCAGCAATCCCAAAAAATGTTTTACGCCTTATCATTTTGTACTTCTTGCCCATGATGAAATGTTTCAGAAACCATGGGAACAAAATGAATTGAAACAATTAATAGATTTGTTGAAAGAGAATGGTTATAAATTTGATCATATCAATAATTATCCCAGGAAATAACGAGTATTGATCTGGCACGAGAAATGAATGAAATAAATCCGAACTTTAATTAAATAGTTAGAATTATGCGAACTGTTCAAGATATTCTTAGCGTCAAGCCCAGGCCCTCGAATTTCATTCGGTCAGATGCATTAGTGATAGACGCCCTTAATATGTTAAACGCTGTGAATTTGAGTTATTTGATCGTAATGGATGATCATACTTTTAAGGGAATTTTCAGCGAACATGAATATGCCAGAAACCTGGTTCTCAAAGGGCGATCCAGCTCCACTACGAAAGTTGCCGATGTAATGACATCAGATCTACCCAAAGTATCCCTAAATGATACAGTTGAACATTGCATGAATGAAATGACCACCAAAAGAACAAGATACCTGCTTGCATATAATGGATCCCATTTTGAGGGAGTCATTACCATTCATGATTTACTCAGACTTGTCATCGCCAGCAAAGAAGCGGTGTTTGACAATGAGCTAACTCAAAAGCTTATTGACAGTGATGAAAGCGGCAGGATTTATTAATTCAACCTCCCAGAGTTTCATCAGCCTTATTTACCAGCCTGTAATTTTTTAACAGGGAAAAATATTTCGCGATCCCTGATTGTTTCTGCTATCCAAACCAGGGAAAGTGGAATGAAAGCATTTATAAGTGGAAGTCCGTGAGAAAGATCAGTTGCTATCGCTCCGGCAAAATAACAGGAGAGAAGGACAAAGCCAAGTCTGGCCGTTTTCCTAAAAAGAAAAAGAGTGGCAAATAGGATTTCCATAGTACCGAGAATGGGAATATAGGGCCCTACTCCAATAGCACTTAATTTATCCACGATCATTTTAGCTCCTGAGAGTTTCATTATACCACTAAGGA
>PSRI01000054.1 GCA_003175935.1 Bacteroidota bacterium | reverse complement strand
TTATCATCATGTCTTTATCTATCACAATGGCGCACAATCTTATTATGCTGCGAGAGGATTTAGGGGTTCGCTAAAAGTTTAAGCTCTCATACAAATAAAAACATCGGATCGCAATCGACCCGATGTTTTTCTTTTTAAGTAGCAGAATAATTTATTTCTTCATAAGTTCTTTTACTGCAGCTTCAATTTGCTGATCACGACCCGAAGACATAATATCTGGCTCATTGCGAATCTTAATATCGGGTTCCAGTTGATTGTTCTCACAAAATTTTCCATCGGGAGCTCTCCATCCGCCCATTGGCATACCAAATACAAGTGTTTCATCAATCTGCGATTCCCACCATACAAAGGTTCCAGTTCCTGGCACTGGCATTCCCAATGTTTTTCCAACACCTTTCAATTTATACGCAACAGGGAACAAATGCGCATCTGAATAGTTGGACTCTCCAATCAAAACGATAGACGGCTTTACCCATTTATCATAAGGCTCAGAACCTACATACTGCCCGTGAGGAATGATATCGAAATATTTTTTGCCACTCAGGAAATCAGAAAGTTGTTCATGAATATTTCCACCACCATTGAATCTTGTGTCAACAATGATGGCATCCTTTCCAATATTTCTTCCAAGTGCCTCACCAAAAACAGTTCTCATGCTTTCATCATCCATTGAGCGTACGTGGATATATCCAATTTTACCACCGGATAACTGATCCACTTCTTTACGACGATTATTTACCCAACGCTGATATAATAATTCGCCCTCTTCACCCAGGGATATCGGCTTGGTCGTTTCTTCCCATCTTGTATTAGTTGCAGGATCAAACAATGAAACCAACGTGAGTTTTCCAACTTTGCGATTCAGGTATGAAAAATGATCCACGGTATCAGAAATATCCTGACCGTCGATTTTTTCAATAATCACTCCGGGCTTGATCTTTGAATTCGTTTTATCCAGCGGACCTTCTGGAATCACTTCTGCGATTTTCAATCCTTTACCGGTATAACTATAATCATAAAAAATTCCGAGTGATGCTGTCTGATCACTATTTGGTCTGCCCGCACGATAATAACATCCCGTATGCGATGCGTTCAATTCTCCCAGCATTTCACTTAGCATCTCTGCGAAGTCATAGTTGTTATTGATGAAGGGAAGGAATTTTTTATAAGTATCGTGATAGAAATCCCAGTCAACTCCCTGCAGATCTGCCACATAAAATTTTTCTTTGAGTTGTCTCCAGGAATGTTCAAAGATGTAAGATTTTTCTTCTGCAGGCTTCAGAATCATTTCGCTGTTGATGCCTACTGGTTCCGATTTACCGCTTTCAGCATCTATTTTCAAAATCTTACCTTCAGCAAGAACATAAATTTTCTTCCCATCGTTACTCAATTCCATTCCTGCAAAGCGCGCACCCAGTTTCGCAAACAATTTTGCTTCATGCGTCCTGGTTTCGGTTTGCCACAAATCGTAACCTTTTTCAAAACGGGTGAGATAGTATAATTTCTCTCCATCTTTAGAAAGCAGCCAGTCCTGCGCATCAGAAGTATGAGTTGTAATTTTCAATTTGCGATCAACGAGATTATCCCAATCAATCACCAAATCTTTTTTGGAGCCTGTTGAATCTTTTTTCGCGGTTTTATCCCCTTCTTTAGCTTTTCCTTCAGCATCTTTTTTCTCTTTATCTTTCTTTTCTTCCTGCTCTTTTAGTAAAGCAAAATCTTCTTTGGAAAGTTTAAATCTTTCAAAAGCATCTTTGGTAAAGAACAATCCGAAGACATCACCCGAAGAAGCATATCCTGCCTGCTCTCTTGCACCTTCACGATCACTACCCCAAATCATCATTTTCCCATCCATGGCCCATTTTGGTCCGAAATCAGAATAACCACTGAGAGTTAAATTAATTACAGGATTTTTTCCGTCTGCAGAAATAATTCCAACTTCAGGGGCCATCACTCTTTCGGGTGCGCCAAATGTTACCAGGAACCATTTACCATCGGGACTCCACTGGTAATACTGATCTCCATCAGCATAAGAATAATTTTTTTCTGCTGGTAAAATGGTGCGGGTTTGTTTAGATGCGAGATTAATCACTTTGAGTGTCACACGATTTTCCAGGTACGCCACTTCTTTCCCATCTGGAGAATAAGAAGGCTGAAATTCTTCTGCAGCAGTTGCAACAATCGGCTCTTCTTTTAAAATAGTGGCAGCATAAAAATAAGGTTCTTCTTTGCGAATGATGCTGCTCGTGTATATATTCCAGTTATTATCTTTTTCAGCTGCATAAACAAGGGAGCGTCCATCCGGACTAAAACTTACACTTCTTTCCTGGTAAGGAGTATTGGTGATTCTTTTAGTAACACCACCTTCAACGCTTGTAACAAAAATTTCCCCCCGATAAACAAATGCAATTTCTTTTCCGTTGGGAGATAATTTCATTTCAGTTGCACTACCATTTACGGGAATAATTCTTTCCAGGTTCGACCTGCCATCTTCTGCTATACGAATTTTTACCTTCTGAGGTTCAGCGTTAGGTTTCTTTGTATAGATTTCTCCATCAAAACCAAAACAAAGTGTATTGTCTTTTGCTTTTGTCAAAAACCTTACGGGCTGTTTTGTATAATTGGTGACAGCGGTAGCCTTTGTTGGGTCTGCCAGTGAACTTTTGTAAATATTGAATGATCCACCCTGCTCACTCAGGTAATAGTAATCCTGGTCATTGGAATCGAACACGGGATTACGATCTTCTCCATTAAAATCAGTGAGTTTAGTGAATTTCTTTGATGGAAAATCATAAACCCAAATGTCACGCGTAACCGCAGATGTATGGTGCTTGCGCCAGTCACTTTCATAACCTTTAATGTCGTGGAAAATTAATTTAGATCCGCTTGAACTGAGAGTTGCATCAAGAGCTGGTACTGTGAGCACCTGAGTCACCCGGCCTCCACCAACTGGTACACTATACAATTCACTCATCATTCCAATGGGGAATTGTACATTAGTAACAACATCCTGGCGATTTCCTGAAAACAAAATTGCTTTATCGTCTGCCGTAAAACTGCTGGGAATTTCTCGTCCGGAATGAAATGTAAGTCTCCTGGATTCACCACCAGTAGCCGGCATAATAAACACATCAAAATTTCCATAGCGATCGGATGCAAATGCAATCCATTTGCCATCGTGTGACCAAACCGGTGCAAATTCATAAGCTTCGCTAATTGTTACCGGCATTGCATCACCGCCAACAGAAGGTACTTTGTAAATATCACCTTTGTAACTAAAAAGAATGCTTTGTCCGTCGGGCGAAATGGCCGGATAGCGCATCCATAAAGGATTGTCCTGTGCCTTTGCCATCAATGAACTGCCCACAACCACCAGGGCAGCCAGTAATTTTCTCATATACATGGTATTCAATTTTGCTGAGGAAAAAGTAAATGTTTGGAGGATGAATATACATTAATTGAAATATCCGGGCTGTTAAGGAGGATAATTTTTGAAGAACGGAGATTTTGCCTGCCGAAGGCATGGATGTGGATATCTGATCTGGGATATTGTTTATTGTTTGTGGTTTGTGGCTAAACTCGTCTGTAATTATTCGACCTGACACCTATCGCCAATCCCACACTATATCTTATATCCCATATCTTTTATCCTATATCTTATATCCTGCAACCTTATCTAGGTACTAGGTACTTGGTACCAGGTACTACACTTGAGATTTCTTTTTAAATGAATCCATTTCCGTTTGCAGTACACGTATCCGCTGCATCAAATTCATGATGGCATAAATCCCTTCCATATTAATATCGAGTTCATGATGCAGACGGGCGATCTGTTTCAATTTTGGCAATTGACTTTGCTTTAAGAATTGGGAATTGTCAAAGTCAATCGTATCAATCAGACCATATTCAGCAAGGGACCTGATGAATGAAGGGTCCAAGTTGTGCACAGAGCAAAATTCACTGGCAGCAACATAATTTTCTCCAGACATAGCCGCTTTTTAAGATTTCACGCCAAGACGCGGAGTTTCGCAAAGGCGCTATTTGAGAGTAAAAGCTACAACATAATCTCCCAGTTTGGTACCTAATTTTCCATGGCCACCCGCAGCGATTACCACATATTGTTTCCCGTCGATTACGTAGGTCATTGGAGTAGCCTGGCCGCCAGCTGGCAGTGTGTAGTCCCAAAGCAATGTGCCAGTTGTAGCATCAAAAGCCCTGAAATGAGAGTCCATGGAGGCCGCGACAAAAATGAGATTTCCTGCGGTTACAATTGCTCCGCCGAAATTGAGTGAACCCCATTTTTCAGCACCTGGATTTTTTGTTGGATCCAACATAAATCCCAGAGGAACTTCCCATTTTTTTTGTCCGACATTCATATCTATTCCCACCAAAGTTCCCCATGGTGGTTTTGTTTGCAATACCATCTGACCATTCGATACTGCGAAAAGATAATCACGCTTCATAATATAGGGTGTTCCTTCCTGACGGCCCGTTTCAACACGCATGAGTTCTTTGCGTTGCTTTACGACAGAGTCTGCCTTATCACGAGGGATCATCGTAATTATTGGAACAATCCTGTTAATATTTGTATACAACATCCCACTCTGAGGGTCAAAACACATTCCTCCCCAGTGGATTCCACCAACATTACCAGGGGTCATTAGCGATCCCTGGAAACTGGGTGGAGTAAACGGACCTTTATTGATGTATTGAGAAATTCTTTTTTCTGCAGCAAGTTTTGAAGCACTATCCAATCCCCAGGCATCTTCTTTTGAAATTTTTTGAATTCCTAATGGAGCAGGCAACACTGGCACAGGCTGCGTTGGCCAGGAAGTTTCACCAGCAATATCCGTTGCTGGCATAGGCTTCTCGGCAACAGGAAATAGTTTTTGTCCGTTCTCGCGATTCAGAACAAATATGTGTCCCATTTTTGTTCCCACAACCACCGCCGGAATTTTCCTTCCATTTCTTGTGATATCCACCAGCATTGGTTGCGCAGCAATATCATAGTCCCACAAATCATGGTGCACTACCTGAAAATACCAGGCAATTTTTCCTGTGGATGCATGAAGTGCGACAATAGAATTGCCATAAAGATTCTGACCAATTCTTTCTCCGCCATAATAATCAGGGCTCGGACTGGAAGTAGGAACAAATACAAGATCACGGGCAGGGTCAACCGAAATTGGCGCCCAGGCATTTGCCGCACCGGTTTTATGCGCCTTAGTACCGTTCCAGGTTTTCCAAGCTGCATCTGTTGAATCCTGTGGAATGGGATCCCAGCTCCATTTCAATTCTCCGGTAAGTGCATCAAATGCCCTTACAGTTCCCCGGGGATAGTCGAAACGTTGATTGTCGCCCAAAGATGATCCAACTATTACGAGGTTTTTAATTACTGCAGGAGGAGAAGTAGCGCTCAAATCTTTTCCGAAACCGGCTTTGAGATCAATTGTACCCTGGTTGCCGAAGGTCGTGATTGGTGTGCCTTTTTTTGCATCCAGACAAATCAATCTTCCGTCAATAGTTGCAACATAAATTCTTCGATCGGGATAAAAACCCTGCGACATGGGCCAGGATGAAACGCCACGTGACGAAACTTCTGAAAAATCATTGTGCATATTTACCTTGGGATCGTATACCCATTGCTGTTGACCCGTAACCGCATCAATTGCAAATACTCTGTCTGAAGGCGTACTGAAATACAAAGTCTTATCAATCATTAATGGCGTTGCTTCAAAAGCTGCTTTTGATGCTGCACTTGTTCCTTCGTAAGTTTTAAGTTCACCGGTTTGAAATGACCATGCCTGGTCGAGTTTATTTACATTTTTGTCATTGATAATTTTAGAAGGAGAATATCGCATCCCTCCGCCATCATGTCCATAAGCCGGCCAATCATTACTGGTAGGATTATTTTGAGCGGAGAGAGATAAAGTGATGAATGAAAAAATAAAAAGTGATACAACACGGAGTGGGGCGTACATAGAAAAGATTTCGACAAAGATGCAAAGATTTCTCGCAACCCCGATATCTATTGGGGGCAAAGTTTCGCAAAGAACGCAAAGTCAATTCTAAAAACCTTTGTGAACTCCGCGTTCCTTTGCGGCTCTGCGTGAGGTCTGTCTATTTTCATGCAAAGGCGCGAATAAAATTATTTTGCGTTGCTCTCTTTAAAGAACTTCCAAATTTCTTCGTTGCCTTTGAAGTCGTTACAAACTTTCCCGACTAAAAATTTTGGCAGGTACTGGGAACCGCCGGGAAGCGTATGACCTCCATTGGTAATTTTGATTAGGACCACTCTAGTATTGTTTTTCCCGTTATTGTATTCATAACGGGTCGCTGTACAACCATCAAATGGAGCGTTGTCGGGATAAGAAACTGATTTCGGATTGGTTGCTGTTCCGTCGACTCCAATATAGCGCTTGATGGTATTGTCTGTTGATGTGCAATTACCACGTCCACCTGTAAGCGAATTACCAACAATTCCTCCTTCGAATGGCACAAGGGGATCTTTGGTTCCGTTAATGATTAAAACAGAAATGGGTTGTTTGGGATAGAACTCACCATAAATTTTTTCTGGAATGCTTGCACACACGGGGGCAACGGCCAATAATTTGTCGCTTAATTTATAAGATAAGAAGATGGACATAAATCCACCATTTGAAATTCCGGTCGAGAATATTCTTTTTTTATCGATGCTGTAGTGTGAACTAACAGTATCGAGTAACTGCTCTACAAATTGCAAATCGTCATTCGAACTCACCTTCTGATCCAGTTCCCTTCCATCGTTCCAGTGTTTATTTAACCCTTGTGGATAGACTGTAATGAATCCTTCCCTGTCTGCAATCGGGTCCATCTTCATGAAGTTCTGCATCTGTGCAGCATTTCCTCCGCCACCATGAAAAATTAATACGAGGGGATAATTTACAGACTGCGAATAATTTTCAGGAAGATGTACAATGTAAATTCGCTTTGCGCCATTGATGGTCATCTCACCATTAATATTCTTTTGGGCAAAACTCTGCAACGTGCATATTGACAAAAGCAGCAAAAGGGTTTGCTTCATAAATGGGTTTGAGATGAGACTGCAAATGAAGATCAAAGTTTAAGGCTTCACGCAAGGGCGCAAAGGTTCGCAAAAGACGCAATGATTTTCAAAAGATACTTCACGAACTCTCTTATCTCTGCGGCTCCGCGTGAGGCCTGTTTATTTTCTCGCGAAGACGCTAAGACGCAGAGTTTCGAAAAACGCTGGTGGACCGCATTGGATTTGAGATAAGACCTCAAATGAAGATAAGAGTTTAAAACACATCTCGCAAAGTCGCTAAGGAAGCAAAGTTCGCCAAGCAATTCTAAAGACCTTTGCGTTCTTTGCGCAACTCCGCGCCTTGGCGTGAGGTCTAATTATTTTCTCGCGAAGACGCTAAGACGCAGAGTTTCGAAAAACGCTGGTGGACTGCATTGGATTCGAACCAATGACCCCTACTCTGTCAAAGTAGTGCTCTAAACCAACTGAGCTAGCAGTCCGAAAAAACAGGCCGGCAATTTACATTTTTTAAAATTATTTGGCTAAGAGGGCAGCACTATCTGCATCCAGGAAAAGATGACAATCGGCGTGCTCCCGAAGAATAGTTGCAGGAACGAGATTGGAAATGGGTATCTCCGCGCAGGACTTTACAACTTCAGCTTTCCTTTTGCCAGGAACCGAGCAGATTATTTTTTTTGATTTGAGGATCTGCTGAATGGACATGGTAATTGCCGTTCGGGGAACTGCATCCAAATTGGGGAACCATCCTTCTCCTAATTGTTGTTGCCTGCATTTTTCATCGAGCTCCACAATAATAAATGGAGTAAAAGTTTGAAAATCTGCAGGAGGATCATTGAACGCGAGATGACCATTCTCACCAATTCCTATCAATGCAACATCAATGGGATGTTTTTCAATTAATTTATTCATCTGGTTACACTCTTCCTCCGGATCATCATTGCCATCAATTATAAATGCATTTTTCAGGGAAGGAACTTTTGATACAAATCTTTCACGCAAATAATTTCCAAATCCTGCTGGTGAATTTATATCCAGACCGATATATTCATCCAAATGGAACATGGTAACCTTACTCCAATCAATCGTAGTATCAGCCACTAGATTTTTCAGCACTTCAAACTGACTGGTTCCTGTTGCCAAAATAATATTTGCTCTACCATTTTTTGCTATGGCATCCTTAATAGAAGTTGCTGCAAGTGATCCCGCAGCTTTTCCCATTTCTATTTCATCCAGAAATATTTGAACGTGCATATGCGCCTTTGAGTCTCTTTGTGTCTTTGCGAGAAACTTTTAAAAAATGGATAGTTGAAATGGCTTACTTGTCAATTTTGGCAATTGAATCGTTTCTGTTTCAAGGAATTTTCCATCTACCAAAATTAATTTCGTTTCATGATGACGGGATGCAACAATTATTTCCGTTGAACCCGCGTATGGAGCAAACAAATCTTCCACAATCTTGGTTCGGTTATTATTTTGAGACAGATGAGAGAGTATCAGATGGCTCAAATATCTTGATCTGTAGGTATTGAAAAGTTCCAGAGCCAGTGTATTAGAAAGATGACCTTCACCGCCGCTGATTCTCTTTTTCAAGACTTTTGGATAAGATCCTTTTTCCAGCATATCAGAATCGTAGTTCGATTCCAGGAAAACCGCATGACAATGAGCGAACTGCTGCTTTATTCGATCGCAGGCAATACCGATATCCGTAAAAACTCCAACTTTTACTGACGAGTCACTTACTACAAAACTGAAAGGATCTATGGCATCATGGAATTTACGGAATGGATAAACCGTGAGATTCCCAACTGTGATATTCTGACCATCCTCAAAGTGAACCCCTCGTCCATCATATAGTATAAAGCCGCAGCTTTTGCGGGTTTTTTCCGTAATGTAGATGGGGAATTGATACTTTTTGGCTAGTCCGGGTACCCCTGAAATATGGTCGGAATGTTCATGGGTGACGAAAAGGGCCTTTACTTTGGCCATGGAAAGACCGAGTCTTTTCATCCTTTTTTCGGTTTCCCTACAGGATATGCCACCATCGATCAGAACGGCTTCGTTCTCATTACCAATATAATAGCAGTTTCCGTTACTCCCCGAATTCAATGATGCAATCGATAATGCCATATAATTTCAAAAATACAGATTTCGCACAAAGACGCGGAGCTTCTGAAAGACGCAAGCGTTTTCGAGAAAGGGAAAATTACCCACAAACCGAAAATTTTGACAGTTTAAAGAGGGTTATTTGACCCTTAATTTCTACTTTTATGTATAAATTAAAACCCCACCGGAACTGCTGATAAAAAGGATTGATTTATGAATGAAATGCTTTCGACGTTAGAGGAAACCGCGCTAAGTGACTATAAATACGGATTCGTTACAAATATTGAAGCTGATTCGGCGCCAAAAGGTTTGAATGAGGACATCGTGCGCTTTATTTCGGCCAAAAAGAACGAACCCGAATGGATGCTTGAATGGAGGCTAAAGGCTTACCGCCATTGGCTCAAAATGGTTGAGCCTCAATGGGCTAATCTGAAATATCCACCCATTGATTTCCAGGATATTATTTATTATTCTGCTCCAAAAACCAAGGCAAATCCAAAGAGTCTTGATGAAATTGACCCTGAGTTGAAGAAAACCTTCGACAAGCTGGGCATTTCACTGGAAGAACAAAAAAGGCTGACCGGAGTGGCCGTGGATGCAGTTATTGATAGTGTTTCGATTGGTACTTCTTTTAAAGAACAACTGGCTGAACTTGGAATTATTTTCTGCTCCATGAGCGAAGCAATCCGTGAGCATCCTGAACTGGTGAGAAAATACCTGGGCTCGGTGGTTCCCATGACAGATAATTATTTTTCTGCCTTGAACTCTGCCGTGTTCAGTGACGGATCATTTTGTTTTATTCCAAGTGGCGTTCGGTGTCCGATGGAACTTTCAACTTATTTCCGGATCAACGCAGAAAATACTGGTCAGTTTGAGAGAACGCTGATAGTTGCAGAAGATAATAGTTATGTGAGTTATCTCGAAGGCTGCACGGCACCTATGCGCGATGAAAATCAGTTGCATGCTGCTGTGGTAGAACTGGTGGCACTTTCTCACGCAGAAATAAAATATTCTACAGTTCAAAACTGGTATCCTGGTGATAAAGAAGGAAAGGGAGGTATCTACAATTTCGTAACGAAAAGAGGTATCTGCGCTGGAGAACATGCAAAAATCTCATGGACCCAGGTTGAAACCGGATCTGCAATTACGTGGAAATATCCCAGCGTAATTCTTAAAGGCGATCATTCAATTGGTGAATTTTATTCTGTAGCTGTAACTAATAATCATCAACAGGCAGATACCGGAACTAAGATGCAGCACCTCGGAAAAAATACCAAAAGCCGCATTGTATCAAAAGGGATTTCTGCGGGATTCAGTAATAATAGTTACCGCGGACTGGTACATATTGGTAAAACTGCAAAGAATGCACGCAACCACTCACAGTGCGATTCATTATTGCTTGGTGATAAATGCGGTGCGCATACTTTCCCTTATATCGAAGTAAAGAATAATGATTCGGTTGTTGAACATGAAGCAACCACTTCGAAAATTGGAGAAGATCAGATTTTTTATTGCAACCAACGCGGGCTCGATACTGAAACTGCGGTTGCATTAATTATAAATGGTTTTGCAAAAGAAGTAATGAATCAATTGCCCATGGAATTTGCCGTGGAAGCACAAAAACTGCTGGCCATTAGTTTGGAAGGCAGTGTAGGATAAATAGTAAGTATAAACGAAAACAACACATAGATCATGCTTAGCATTCAGAATTTACATGCAGGAATTGAGGAAAGAGAAATATTGAATGGAATTAACCTGGAGATTAAGGCAGGTGAGGTTCATGCAATCATGGGTCCGAATGGATCCGGAAAAAGTACTCTGGCTTCGGTTTTAGCTGGAAGAGATGGATATAATGTTACTCAGGGAACAGCAGATTTTGCAGGAAAAAATTTTTTGGATCTGTCTCCCGAAGACAGAGCAAGAGAAGGTTTGTTCCTGGCATTTCAATACCCGGTTGAAATTCCCGGAGTGAGCACAACCAATTTTATCAAGACAGCAGTAAACGAAACGCGCAAATATCACGGACAGGAACCTTTGGACGCAGTTGGCTTTTTGAAACTGATGAAAGAGAAAATGAAAATGCTCCATATCGATCAGTCTTTGTTGAGCCGCTCGCTGAATGAAGGATTTTCTGGTGGTGAGAAAAAGCGTAATGAAATATTTCAAATGATCATGCTTCAACCCAAGCTGGCCATTTTGGATGAAACAGATTCCGGATTGGATATCGATGCACTTCGCATTGTGGCACACGGTGTGAATCAGTTCCGCAGCAAAGACAACGGAGTATTGGTTGTAACACACTACCAGCGTTTGCTTGATTATATCGTTCCTGATTTTGTTCACGTATTGTACAATGGTCGTATTGTGAAATCCGGAACTAAAGAACTTGCTCTTGAACTGGAAGAAAAAGGTTATGATTTCATCAAGAACCAGGTTAATGAACCAGAGACTGTTTAATCATTTGATTTCATCAATTAACTAGTAATGCTCAATTCACAGGATACGATAAAATATTTTTCAGATAAGCATAAGGAATTGCAGGGAAAGCAGAATGGTTCTGCCCTGGCGAAAATTCGCGAAAAAGGATTTGCGGATTTT
>PSRI01000116.1 GCA_003175935.1 Bacteroidota bacterium | reverse complement strand
ATTTCAAAAACATGGCAACTGCAAAGAAAGCCGCAAAGAAAAAAGCTGCTCCTAAGAAGAAAGCTGCTAAGAAAGCTGCTCCTAAGAAGAAAGCTGCTAAAAAGAAAAAATAAGCTTTGCTTATATTTAGAGCGAAAAATAATAAGTCCCGATCCCGGGACTTTTTTTATTGCCATAATCTCCCCTGCTCCTTTATTCCATAACTTGGCATTAGAACAAATTACACTATGATGGACAATTACCAGATAGCAGATCAATTCTCACTATTATCCAAACTGCTAGATATACATGGCGAAAACAGCTTTAAGGCGAAATCCTATGCTGTTGCGGCTTTCAATATAGAAAAACTTCCCACCCAACTCCATACGCTGCAGGCCGAAAACATTTTTTCCATCAAAGGAATCGGCGAAGCAACCGGTAAAAAAATCATTGAAATGATCCAAACCGGTAAGATGAATGCGCTGGAAGATTATCTCACTAAAACTCCTCCGGGTGTCCTGGAAATGCTAAGCATTAAAGGACTCGGACCCAAAAAAATTGCAACGGTTTGGAAAGAAATGGGAATTGAATCCATAGGAGAATTGCTCTATGCCTGCAACGAAAACAGGTTGCTTCTTTATAAAGGATTTGGTCAAAAAACCCAGGACAATATCCGTGATACCATTGAATTCTATCTGCATAATCGAGGCAGCTACTTATTTGCAGAAATTGTGGAATATGCTACCAAAGCAGATCAGGAACTAAAAAAACAATTTTCGGGAGACGAATTTGAATTTACCGGAGCTTATCGCCGACATATTGAGACCATTGATGAATTGGAATGGGTTACAACAACTCCCGTTGAAAAAATTGAAAACTACCTGGGCTCCAAAAATTTCTCAACAGTAGAAAAAGAGAATGACTGGCTTTCGCTCAGAAGCCCTGATAATATTAAAGTCAAATTCTACTGTGCCTCCAAAGAAAAATTCGGCACCGTCCTTTTCAATACCAGTTGCAGCAATGAATTTCTCGAAGCATGGGAAAAGAAATTTGGCAAGGCAGGAACTGAGTCAAAGGAAGAATCCATTTTCAATTCAGCAAATATCCTCGCCATTATTCCTGCACTAAGGGAAAAAGAAGAAATCCTGGATCTGGCCAAAGAAAACAAACTGCCCAAACTCATTCAGCCCGACGATGTAAAGGGCATTATTCATTCCCATTCAAATTGGAGCGATGGATCAAATACCATTGAGGAAATGGCCACCGCCGCAAAATCTAAAGGCCTTGAATATCTCGTTATCAGCGATCATAGTAAGTCGGCATTTTATGCCAACGGTCTCAATGAAGAAAGGTTAAAAGAACAACATGCCTATGTTGATGAACTCAATACCAAACTGGCGCCATTTAAAATATTTAAGAGTATTGAATCTGATATTCTCAATGATGGAAATCTTGATTACTCCAATGAAGTACTCGCAACTTTTGATCTTGTAATCGCATCTGTCCACTCCAACTTAAAAATGCCTGAAGAAAAAGCAATGATGAGATTGACGAAAGCAATCGAAAATCCATATACTACCATTCTCGGACATATGACGGGCAGATTACTATTGAGTAGAAATGGTTATCCTGTAGATCATAAAAAAATAATTGAAATCTGCCTCGCAAATCAGGTGGTTATTGAACTAAATGCGCATCCGCGTCGCCTGGATATTGACTGGAGATGGATCGACTATGCACTTGATAAAGGCGTACTCATTTCTATCGATCCGGATGCTCACTCAATTGAAGGCTATGACGATAATTATTACGGCGTACTTGCTGCGCAAAAAGGCGGACTCACTAAAGAAAAAAACCTCAGCAGTTTTAGTTTGAAAGAATTCGAAGATTATTTG
The DNA here is from genome assembly GCA_003175935.1 of Bacteroidota bacterium. Classification (GTDB taxonomy): domain Bacteria; phylum Bacteroidota; class Bacteroidia; order Chitinophagales; family Chitinophagaceae; genus PSRI01. Next base: position 21,990 of record PSRI01000116.1, on the reverse strand, counting down.
CTTAAAAGAAGGAAAGCGAAAGGATTTTAGATTTTACCTGCCTGCCGGCAGGCAGGGATTTTGGATATTGGTTAAATCCAGTCTTTATACTAAGTACTCTATACTAAATACTATTAATTTCTATCTAGGTACTAGGTACTTGGTACTTTAATCTCTAACTTTTCTGCCGTGGTTTCTGTCTTCAGGAGCCACAATTCGATCAGCAATTGAAATATAGTAATGAGCTCCTGAAGACAGTCGCTCGGTGTTCTTGTCTGGGTACTAGGTACTTGGTACTACTATCTCTAAACTTCCAAATGTTTATCGTATAGTTGCAATTCCACATAGAATGTCGTTCCTCTCCCATAAGCAGTTTCAAACCATATTTTTCCCTTTGCCTGCTCAACAATACTCTTACACATGGCCAGGCCAAGGCCGGTACCAGATGTTTTAGTGGTGAAATTGGGGGTGAAAATTTTTGACTGGGTGTCTACAGGTATTCCCGAGCCATTGTCCTTTATGCTTATCAAAACAGTGTGGCCATTCTTTTTTTCTTCCACATCTATAACACCTCTTTTAGTTTCAGGGATCGCTTCAACTGCATTTTGAAAAAGATTGGTGAAGAGTCGATTCATTTGAGTTTTATCAGCATTGATAATGATCGGATGGGGATCAGCATTCCATTTAATATCCACTCCTTCCCTTGAGTCCTGCAATGAAATAAGGGATTGCATCATTTGGTTCAAATCAAATACTTCATTTTTCACATTTCCAATATTGGCAAATTGTGAGAAATCAGCCGCGATTTTTGAAAGGTGATCAATTTGCTCAATCAGCGTTTGCGCAACATTGGAAGAAAGCTCCTTTACATTAGGAGCATTATTATCAATTGCTTTTTGCAGATACTGAATGCTAAGCTTCATGGGTGTTAGCGGATTCTTGATCTCGTGAGCAACCTGTCGTGCCATTTCCCGCCAGGCCCCTTCTCTTTCTGTTTTTGCAAGGGCTACCGCACTTTCTTCAAGCTTTTGCACCATCTTGTTATACTCCTTAACCAAACCTCCAATTTCGTCTTTCCTCTTCCAAACAATTTCTTCATTATGCTGACCGAGGTTCACTTCTTTCATCATGTCTCCAATGAGCGTAAATGAATCCGTGATCCGGTTTGTAAGGAACAATGCGATTACACCTGCAATCAGGAATATAAACGCATTAAGGTTGATAATGGTTACGAGAAAGGTAGAAATCTCCTGATTGAGGTTGCTATGCGAATTGAAATAAGGAATATTGAGATAGGCCTCTGTGACGCCTTCTTCCGAAATCACGGGCATGTAAATACTGAGATAAGTAATCTGACCGTATTTCTCATCCTGAACGAACTGAATCTTCCTTAAATCACTGAGATTGTAAAATGCAACCGGATCCATCATTCTACTCAAAACGCCCTTATTGTATACAAATGGCTGAGAGGAAATTTGGAGAGTACCATCCGGGTTATAAAGGTTCACATCGTAGTTATGCAATTCAGCGATGTATCCAATATCTTTTTGTAATTGCTGGGTTGCTGAATCATAGATCTGGTATCCATCTGCGTTTAATCTGTACTGGCTGATATGGGATTTAAGTTCACCAGCCATCATTTGAATATTCCGACTCAAAACATCCCGATTATTCTTATCATACCGGTTGATGAAGAAGATGATCGTTGCGGCCCCCACAACTATGAAAGAAAAAACACTCACAAAAATAATGGTACTGTAGATCTGCGATTTAATATTGAATTGCCACATTTCCTTAAACGCCCTCCATCTAAAACCAGACCTGATGATGAGGCTTGCCAATTGGAAAATAGCGACCAGGAAAAGAAAGGCACAAAATAAATAAGCGAATAAGGTGATTGCTTCCAGTATAAAATTGCTATGCCGCGCAATTACAATTATCTTATCTCCTGTAGCCTTATACCAAAGCTCACTTGCACCATTGTTGTATTTTATGGTGAATTCATCCTTGGGAATATCCGTTGGCTTTAAAACTATTGGAAAGCCGTAGTCATTGATATGCTTCGACAATTCTCCCTTATCGTAAACCGCATAAGCATATGCTGAAGATTGTTCAAAAGTATAGTCTTCGGGTTGTTTGAATAATTCGGGATATAATGCTTCACTTCTATATCGTTTCGGAATCGCCAGCATGAAAAAATAGGCTTTCATCTGGTCAGACGAATCCTTGATTTCCTTGAGGTAGATATAACTGATATTGTCGTAGGAAGTTTCAAAATACCTTAATCCCGGAACCGTGGTCGCTTTTGCCTGGATTCTGTAAATGGTATTGAGTGTATCATACGTACGGGATTCATTTGAAGAAATGGGCTTTTCATTTTCATCGTAAAAGAATAGCTCAGTATCGTACTTGTTGAGGTACGCAGTAAAATTTGCGTTGATCAAACTGTCTTTAAAATCCTTGTTAGTATTGGCACTCTTTAGTCTGGGAAGATTGTTCAGGAAAAAATTATTACTGAAACTCTGAATGGTAATATTTAAAAGTCGTTCATTAGAAGGGTTTGTTTGCATGGCCAGTTTTTCCGCAGTTCTCATTCTTAGGTCAATCTCCCTTGTTCTGTTTTCGAATATGATGATACCAGCAATAGACGCGGAGAAAATAAAGAGCCAGAACAAAGCATTGGCAACCGGGAAACTAATTTGTCTGTAACCCAGTTCCGTTTTGCTCATGAGGTAAACATAGAGAAGTAACCAAATTAAGACCGATAACTCGAATAATGCAAATGGATTATTGATCCTGCCGGATAATACTACCAGTCCGATTACAGAAAGCGTTAAGGCCTTCACGTAGTAATGTCCGCGCGTAAGGGTATTGAGAATTTGAAGCAATACTTGCGATAGAATGAAATACCCCAACGATACGCAGCATAAGACGAGGAATCCGAAGATGCTGTAAATATTCAGACTGAAGAAATTGGTAACATCAAACGAAATCTGGGAATCGGCTACAAGACTGCGGATGATATGTCCGCATACCAGCGTCATCAAAATCATAATGCAGGAAAGAGCAACGATTACGATCCAACGAAAGAAAATATTTTTAATGTCAAGCTTCGCTGCCTTTCTGCTGAATTGAATTTTGGCAAACAAAACCAGCCAGAAGAAGAGAACGCTGTTGATCAATAAATCTCCCAAAGACTTTAATACCGAGCTGGTGCCATAGATCTGTGGGTCAAATAATTCAAATTGCCGAAAGTTGATTGGTATTTGAAAATAATAACTCAGAATTCTCAGGCCCACCAGGATAACAGTAATAAAAGAAACACCAAGTAAAGGCCCGCGGGTTTTGGAAATTGAAATGGCGATATTATGGATAAAGAACAGGAACAAAACAGAACCCATCATTCTGAGAAGTAAAGTAATCCAGTCATTGCTATAGATATTGTCGCCACGCGGTTGTAAATAAAAAAGAATGGCACCATTTGAACTTTGCACGGGATAGGAAGTAACAATATCAGCAATACTGTAATTGTGCTCGAGGTTAGGGTGATCAACAAATCCATTCTGAAGATAGTCGCTGGAAAGAAAATACTGACGATGTACGGGTAAAAGGCAGATAGCCAATATGGGTTTGTTCTGCACATTAACCCGCTTGCGAAGGACCTCATACTGACCGTTTGAAAGCGTCGTCATGTAGTGGTTATCTTCTCTTTCAAGTATTTCCTGTGTTGGAAGTGAAACCTGGGTGTTCCAGAATACGAGTTGAGTTCCCTTTGGTGTATTTTCCCGGTAAAGAAAAACACCGTATTTTTTTTCAGTTATTTGCTCGAGGTCACCTGCTGATTGTTGCTGAGATACCAGTTTCCTAAGTAATGTCGAGTCTTTAAGCAGGGATTCGAAACTTTCTTCATTGTGCCGGATATATTTTTCAAGTGAGCTCTTTACTCCATTTGGTGATGAAGTATAGGACCAGTAATTACTAAAAATGAATGAGAGTGTAAATAGCCATGCTGCCGCGATCAGCAGGTAACCGTTCTTATAGAAAGTATCTTTCCAGAATTGTTTCAAGTACTTGGCCTTTTTTGTTTGATTTGGTTCCAGATGGAGTCCATTTCTTCCAGGGTCATTTGGGTCAGGTCCTTACCGTTTGAGTTGGCCTCGTCTTCCATCCGGGTAAACCGGTATATGAATTTTTTATTGGTGCGTTCCAATGCAGTCTCGGCATCTATCCGCAAAAATCGTGCATAGTTAACTAATGAAAATACCAGGTCGCCATATTCTTCCTCTATCTTTGAAGGATCCTGTTCTTCTACCGCTTCCTGCAATTCTTCCATCTCCTCTTTAACCTTTTCCCAAACCTGTTCTTTATTATCCCATTCAAATCCAACCTGACGGGCTTTTTCCTGCAATCGAATTGCCTTAACTGTTGCAGGTAATGATTTGGGAACACCACTTAATACTGATTTTTTACCTTCTTTTAGTTTCAGTTTTTCCCAGTTTTTCTTAACGTCTTCTTCATCATTTACTTCAACATTTCCGTAAATATGAGGATGACGGGCAATTAATTTTTCACAGATACCTTCAATTACATCGTTGAGAGTAAATTTCCCTTTTTCAGCGCCTATTTTTGCATAGAATACAATGTGCAATAACAAATCGCCAAGTTCTTCTTTAATTCCATTCCAATCTTCTTCATCAATAGAATCAGCTAATTCATACAATTCTTCTATGCTTAAAGAACGTAGTGTTTGGATGGTTTGTTTTCTGTCCCAGGGGCATTTTTCCCTGAGATCATCCATAATACTTACCAGTTTCGAGAAAGATTCAGCTGAATTTTCCATACAAGTCCGTTTATACCTTCGCAGCGGAGATAATGAAGAATATGGTCATTAGGATTGTCATCACAACCAATCCCATCATATTTAACAGAAAAAATTTCACAATAGTTTTTGCCCTGCCTTGTTTGTAGAAATTTCTCATGGCTTTATAGAGATAAATCCAGGCGTATATTCCAATTCCCACATTTATCCAGGTGAAAATCCACCAACCCAGCCAGTCGTGAATGAGCGAAAAAAGGTAGCCTATAAGAATCATTAAAAACACCGCACAGTAATAATGAATGGAAAATATGCCATGATCTGCATAATAAAACTGCTTTCTTCTTACGTAAAGAAATTTGAGCAATAGTGCGAATAGAGGCAGGGACACCCACAGCATCTGTGGAAAAGAGTGCATGAATTTTTCTACAACCGTACTAAGCACTTCATCACCCTGGCCTTTTCCCTTGTTTTGCCATCCCAGCATTTTGGCTTTTACTGCTCTCTTAAAATAACTATCCCTTGCACTATCGGGCAATTCTTTTTGAACCATAAGATAAGCCTCCCTGGATTGTATATCACTGTGTCCAAAAATTTTTATAAAACCTTTATTGTCCTGGATGGTATCATATTTATTATTATTCTTACGGGCCTTAATAGCACTGTCAACTAATCTTTTTTGTTTCTCCTGCATGGGAATTTTCTGCGCCACCGAATCCCATTTCTCGGTGGCTGTGGAATCATCTTCATGGTCCTTTACAGAATCGGCCACTACTTTGGCTTCCAACGGTGCAATAGACTTATCCAGTTTAGTGATACTTGTTCTAATCGCATTACTCCAGGCAGAATCCTTTTCATTTGCCAGTGCAGATTTGAGTTCAGATCGCACTTCTTTCTTGGATGCAAGTTCTTTTTTTCTTTCTTCCTTCTTTCCAAAATGAATCGACTCATCTGGCTGAATGAATGAGAAAAATATCAGGAAGAAAAAAGCCGATGTAAAAACATACATTCTGATGGGATGCAGATAGGTAAGTCGCTTCCCTTTTACATATTCTGCAGTGAGGAATCCGGGTTTTAGTAAAAGAAATTTTACGGTACTGAAAAACTTACCGTCGAAGTGAGTGACGTCGTAAAAAAAGTGAGTGACGAGATGCCAGACTGTTTCTTTGGGTTCGACATTTTCCTGACCGCAATTCTGGCAATATCTCCCTAAAACTTCGGCACTACAATTCAGACAATTCTTTTCTTTTCGCTGTGGGAAATGAGACAATTTTTAAATTTTTCTCAAAATAAGGAAGAATGTTGGTTTTGGTATTTTGCCTGCCTCCGAATAAGCGATTTGATATCTACAGAATGTTAATAACGGGATAAAACATTTATCAGTTCCCGAATACGACTGGCTTGAAGATTGCGTTATACCACAAAATGATACCTTTGCGCACTATGATCACACGCCTTTCTATTCTCAAGGTTTTAGTTGGTTGCCTCATTATTTCATCTTTTACGGAAACTGTAAGTGCACAATATTTTTACAGAGACATTATTTTGACCAGTCAGAATCGCGACAATCAGCAATTATTCAAGAAAAATAAGGTGACCCAGATTGAGCTCAAAAGCTTTGAAGCAAATGGAGAACCCACTGAAAGATTCGTTTGTGAGCAAAATTTCAACAGCACATATTCTGTTTCACGCACATTTACAAATGGTGAATTAACCGGTCCATCGTCGCTCACTTCCTATTATAACGGCCAGGGACAGTTGTACAGAACAGTGGACAGCAGTCGCCAGTCCATGAGCACCAATGATTACAAATATGATTCTCTTGGAAGGGTCATTCAAATAACAAATAATTCTTTTGGTTACGGTGATAAGGTTAAGGAAACGGAAGTTCACCTCTGGAGTTATAATTCACGGAGTTGTCCCGAAAAGATGTTGCGGATAAAAAATGGATCTGATTCCACGACAGTTAAGTTCAATTGCGATGACAAGGGTAATGTGATTGACGAAGAGAGTTTTTGGCGTGGAGCTTCCAGGGATAAGATTTACTATTATTACGATTCATCAAATCATCTCACTGATATTGTAAGGTATAATGAAAGGGCCAAAAAATTGTTGCCTGATTATATTTTTGAATATGATGGGAACAATCAACTTACGCAAATGATCACTGTCCAGCAGGGCAGTTCAGATTATCTCACCTGGAGATATAACTACAACGAAAAGGGTCTCAAAACGAAGGAAATTTGCTATGATAAGCAGAAACAGCTCCTCGGAAGAATTGAGTATGAATATGAACTAAAGAAATAAACTCCATTATCGTATATTCCAAAATCGCTTATTCTTCAACGTGATCATCAGGAAAATTTCAACATTCAATTCCCATTCGGCGAAATAAATAGCAATTAAAGTATTGTGGCATCTTTTTTGGCTTATATAGCAGGCCAAATACTGTTGGCTGATTTTCATTCATTTATATGAATGTCTTTCATTTTCATATTAATTTATTTTATACCAACTCCTTAGAAAAGCCAATCGTAAATAATTGAGAAATCTTTATCTCAAGCGGTTACATATTTGAGTTTTGAGGTTACTAATTAATCTACCCTCCCTGAGCAAGAACACCAGATTTGGCAAATAATTTTAATTAAAAAAAATTTGTATGATGATCCGTAAAGTTTTTGCGATTACGATTTTATCAGTAATCATTTTTCTAGTGTCGTGTTCTAAAAATCAAAAAGGTGCTGATTCAACTACAGCCAGACTACAGGTAAGGCTTACCGATAGTCCTTTCCCCAACGTAAAAGAAGTATGGGTTGATGTGCAAAATATCGAAATCCAGATGGACGATACAACGCATCCCATTGTATTAAACGGAAGTCATCCGGGAATGTACAATTTGCTTGATTTTACGAATGGCAAGGATACTTTGTTGGCAGATGCGACAGTTCCTCCTGGAAAAATCAGCCAGATTCGACTGATCCTTGGAGACAATAATTACCTGGTAACAAAGGATGGCGTAAATATCCCACTGACCACTCCGAGCGCCCAGCAATCAGGCCTCAAAGTGCAGGTACACCAACAGGTGACAGGTGGCATTTTATACAGACTGATTTTAGATTTTGACGCAGGTCGTTCGATTAACAAAGCAGGAAATAGTGGCAAATATTTGTTGAAACCTGTATTGAGAATATTGTCGCTTGAGCCATCAGGCGGAAACATTCAGGGAATTGTTGAACCGGATTCTGTTAGAACTACCGTTTTTGCGTTGATGGGACCAGATACGATAGCTTCAACATTTACTGATACTACAAATGGTTTCTATTTGATTAAAGATGTGCCAGCTGGAAATTATTCACTTGTATATGTTCCTACCGACACAACTTTTCAAAACGGCGCAGCAAATGCAACAGTAACTTTGGGACAGATCACCACTGTTGACACGGTGCATTTACATAAATAAGAAATCCAGAAATAATAAAATAATTCCTTTGAACCATCGATCTCCGGCAGGCCTGATCGATGGTTCTTGTTTTTTTGCCGACTACCAAATCCAACAAGATTGATATTTTCCAATGTCTGGGTACTAGGTACTAGGTACTTCTAAGCCGGCCGCTCCTACAAATTGCTTTAGAAATTTCAGGTAATGATTATATTCATACTGCAATGAATTTCGAATCCATTGTGTCGACACCAGTAATAGATTTTATGGCGTCGACACCACGGAAAATAAAATCCAATCTGCCTTCAATAATCTTGCATAATTGAATCTCTAAATTTCTCCCGGTATGACCATCAAAAAACTCAACCTGTTATTTGCAGCGTTAATTTTTATCTGCGCCCATGTATCGGCCCAGGGCACCAGATTATTAAGACAACCCAGCCTGAGCAATGAGGAAATCGCATTTGAATATGGGGGTGATATCTGGGTAGTAAATAAAAATGGCGGAGAATCCCGCAGAATTACCAGTACAGCCGCATTAGAATCAAACCCCGTTTTCTCACCCGACGGCTCAACAATCGCATTTACTTCTAACCGATCCGGAATCCCCGAAGTTTATACTGTTTCAGCCAAGGGAGGAACTCCTAAAAGAATTACCTGGTACCCCGCACCTTCTATTGTACGCGCATGGACGCCGGACGGAAAAAATATTCTATACACTTCACCCCGTGAATCCGCACCTGTTGGATATGGCAGGCTTTGGACTGTTCCTGCTACAGGCGGTCCATCAAACCTCACTCCGGCACCCTGGGGCAACGCAGCCAGTTATTCAGCAGACGGCAAACAAATGGTCATAGATCGGGTCGCAAGGTGGGATGTTGAATGGAGACATTACCGCGGCGGACAAAACACCGCCTTGCAGATTATGGATTTAAGTTCCCTCTCTGAAAAATCTATTCCCAACGATCGAACAATGGATCTTTTACCTGTTTGGTCAGGAGATGATATTTATTTCCTGAGCGACCGGGATTTCATCATGAACGTATGGGTTTACAACTCAAAATCTGCAGGTGTAAAACAAGTCACTGATTTCAGTTCAGGAGACATAAAATGGTTAGCCGGCAATGGCAAAGAACTTGTTTTTGAACGCGGCGGTTATATATTCCTGTTAGACATCAAATCAGCCAAAAGCAAACAACTGGATATTACCGTTAATGGAGATTTCCCATGGGCAGAAACAAGATGGGAAAATGTAACCGGGCGCGCTACCAATGCCAGCCTCTCCCCTACAGGAAAAAGAATTGTGCTTGAAGCAAGAGGTGACATTTTCACGGTACCGATAGAAAATGGCGATCCAAGAAATTTAACCCAGAGCTCGGATGCCGCTGATCGCAATCCTATTTGGTCGCCCGATGGAAAACAGGTGGCGTGGTTTTCTGATAAAGGTGGTCAGGGTTACGCATTATATCTCGCAAATCAGGAAGGAAATGGTGAACCTAAAAAAATTTCCATAGGAGAATCCAAACTCGCCTGGGAACCTTGTTGGTCGCCCGACGGAAAATATATTGCCTTTGAAGATAATAGTGTGCGCATAAAAGTTATTGAGCTCGCCACTGGCAAAATCACCGACGCAGATGTTGGAGGTGTAAATATTGAAAGAGGAAATATGTCATTAAGCTGGTCACCCGATTCTAAATGGCTCATGTATTCGAAAACTGGTACCAATAATTTCAGAAGAATTATGGTATGGTCGCTTGAAAGCGGAAAAGTTACACCTATCAGTGATCCTTTAGCAGACGCCCAATCCCCGGTTTGGGATAGAGATGGCAGGCATCTATATTTTCTTGCAAGCACAAATCTTGGTTTGGGTAGCGGATGGGCCAATACCAGCGCCATACAGGCTCAACCAACTTTCAATGCCTACATTGTTACTCTAAGAAAATCAGACCCCACTCCTTTTCCCCTGAAAAGCGATGAAGAAACTGTAAAATCAGAAACCAAATCCGAAGCAAAAACGGAATCTAAACCAGATGCAAAAGCAGATTCTTCCAAGACTGCTAATAAATCAAAAGACAGTGCAAATGCGAAAGCCGTGCTTATTGATTTTGATAAAATTGAAGTAAGAACCCTCACTCTACCAACTTCACTCACAGAATATAATGATCTTGTAAGCGGACCTAAAGGATCTGTTTTTATCATCGGAGGCAGCACACTCAGCAAATTCACACTCGATGGAAAGAAAACGGATGAATTTGTAAAGAATGTCACTTTCGCGACCACGTCTGCTGATGGAGAAAAAATATTAATCAAATCGGGAAACTCATGGAGAGTGGTTTCAACGGCAAGACCTCCATCACCTTCAGATGGAAATGTTTCGATGACATTGCGCATGGAACTAAATCGCGTTGAAGAATGGAAACAAATTTTTACTGAAGCATGGCGCTATGAACACGATTATTTTTATGACAGAAATACTCATGGTCGTGATTGGAAAGAGGTGTGGGATTATTATTCGCCCATGATTCCTTTTATCCGTCACAGAGGAGATCTCACCTACTTACTCGATCAATTGGGCGGTGAACTTTCAGTTGGACATAGTTTTGTTTTTGGAGGAGATTTCCCTGCAGTTGATACCGTTCGTGATGGATTGCTGGGTGCAGACCTGATTGCAAAGGATGGGAAATGGCAAATAAAAAGAATATACACAACGGAAAGTTGGAACCCTGGTCTGAGTGCACCACTTTCACAACCGGGCTTAAAAGTTCAGGAAGGAGATTACATTATTGCAGTTGATGGACAGGACCTTGGTGCCAATACTGATCCATACGAATTGCTGGATGGAAAAGCTAATCAGCAAACAGTTCTTACGATAAATAATAAAGCTTCACAGGATGGCTCATGGACGATCAGGATTACTCCTATCGCCAGCGAAAATGCATTGCGTCAAAGAGCCTGGGTTGAAGACAATAGAAAAAAAGTAGACGAACTTTCGCAAGGCAAACTTGCTTATGTATGGGTTCCTAACACCGGAGGTGGTGGATTTGTTTCATTCAATCGTTATTTCTTCGCCCAACAGGATAAAGAAGGAGCTGTGATTGATGAAAGATTTAATGGAGGAGGTTCTCTCGATGATTATATGGTTGACCTTATGATTCGCCGACAAAGAGCAGCGATTACCAATGAAGTTCCGGGTGGAGCATCGTTCAGATTACCCGCTGGCATTCTTGGACCTAAAGTTCTTTTGATAAATGAACTCGCGGGTTCAGGTGGTGATTTTTTTCCATGGGTATTCAGACATCAGAAAGTTGGCCCACTCATCGGTACCAGAACCTGGGGAGGACTGGTGAAATCTTCAGTGCATTATCCATTTATAGACGGAGGTGCAATGACAGCGCCTGATAATGGCGTATATGATCCTCAACAACAGAAATGGATAGCCGAAAACGAAGGTGTGGCACCAGATATTGAACAGAAACTTGATGCGATCTCCCTATCAAAAGGAAAAGACCCTCAACTTGAAAAGGCTGTTCAGGAATGTTTGAAATTGCTCGAAGCAGAACCGAAAGTTCCAACTACCCACCCACCGTATTCGACGCCGGGGAAGAAGAAATAATTAAATGTTAAGAGTTCAGATTTCAGAGTTCAAGATATGAGATACTGAGCACTTAGTACTTTTAATTGGAAGTACGAAGTGAGCTCCTGAAGACAGTCGCTCGGCGTCTTTATCTAGGTACTGGGTACTAAGTACTTGGTACTTTCTTACGAGATTTGCAACAATCCACGAGGTGGTCTGTCATATGGACCAGGTGAACCATATAGTTGAAAACAATTTTGAGGAAAGAAAACTGGTAGAACGAATCCTGGAAGGCGATAATACCTCCTTTAGCGCTATTATAAGGATGACTGAAAGACTGGTAGCACAGATCATTTTTAAGATGATTGATCATCCGGAAGACCGCAAAGACATCGCCCAGGATGTTTATCTCAACGCATATAAAAATTTATCACGCTTCAGGTTTGAATCAAAATTGTCGACCTGGATCGCCCAAATTTCATACAATACCTGCTATAATTTCCTGGAAAAGAAAAAACTTGTCTTAGCAGGAGATTTCCTGGATAATCATGGTTCCGACGAGGACCATTATTTCACTTCGCGATCTCAGTGGCACGACGAAAATGGGCATGATCCTGCCCGTAAAATCATAGAGCAGAACCGTCAGACCATTATTGTCTCTGCCCTGGAAAAACTTTCACCGGTTTACAGAACGATGATTTCGCTTTATCACCAGGAAGAAATGAGCTATGAAGAAATTGCTTCTGTAACATCTCTCCCGATCGGAACAGTAAAAAGTTATCTATTTCGTGCGAGAAAATCTTTAAAGGATTCTCTCGAAAATCATTATAAAAAGGATGAACTATGAAGGAATTGCATTTGAGTGAAACAGAAATTCAAGCCTACGTATTGAACTCATCGGCTATTGGGGAAGAATCGCGTTTTCATATTCAGCACTGCGGAATTTGTAAAGAAGAAATCGCGCGTTACAAAGCGGTTTTTTCTACAATTGAGAACCAGGCTTTGCCCAAATTCGAATTCAATCTTGAAAAAATGGTCATGTCACAAATCATGGCCGCCGAAAAATCTCCGGCAAAAAAAGGTGTTTTGGTATACCTGATTACATTCCTCGCAATACTGGGAATCGGATTTACCATTTATTATGCAAGGGAATATTTCATGGATTTATTTTGGGGAACACCACAGATTTCAATTATGATCATTACTGTTGCTGCTTCCGGTTTAATCATATTCCAGGCGGTAGATTATTTCAGAAAATTCAGACGAAAATTAAACCAGCTATCTTTTAATTAGAAACTGCAACCTTTTTTCTCGTGGCCTGTCACATGAATTAATACATCAAAATTTAAATAATGAAAAAGTCTTTATTCTTTCTGATCCTCTCTTTCCTAAGCTCTATCAGTTTAATGGCCCAGGGAAATTTTGAAGCTTTCAGAGATAGTGGATTTGCATTCGACTTCCTGCATATCACGACCACTATCCTGGTGATTGTAATAATTGTAGTTTTTATTCTAACTATTATTCGATTGGCGCTGGATCATAAAATCAAATCACGAATGATTGAAAAGGGAGTATCGGATAAAATTGTGGAACAATTGCTCAAACCTGCAAGCTCCGACAGAAAAGGCATGGCGATGAAATGGTTTCTCATACTGGCGGGCATCGCCCTTGGCCTCAGTTTGGTGAATTGGACCGCCCCATTGGGATTGCATTCACTTGCAATAATGGCAGCATGCATTGCACTTAGTTTTCTTGGATATTTTTTCTATACAAGAAAATCGGCTGAATAAATAATTGCATTTAATTGTAAAATTTCAATTTCATGAAATCCTCAATAACGATCGCATTTATCCTTTTGAGTATCGCCATAAGTTCCTGTCGTCGCGGTCATACGATTCTATTTTCCAATGACGGAAACCGGCTTGAAATCAGTTCTTCAGGTGAAATTAAACTGAGCGAAGACGAAACAACCATCCAAAGCATTTCACAAATGGGCTATCTGAAATTTATCCATAATGAAGATGAACTCTATGCAGAACCCAAAAACGGAGTCATTCAATATGAATTGTATAAACATGGTAACAGACTCGATCCAAAAACTGATGATGGAAAATTATTTATCTCATCCGTCGTGAAGGACCTTATCGCCAGCGGATTTGATGCTAAAGACCGGCTGGCAAGGCTCTATGCCAGAGGAGGAACAGCAGCCGTAATCAAAGAAATTCCGAATCTCAGCATGGACAATGTAAAAACCATGTATGTGGAATTTTTGATGAGCAACGACAGCGCAACTGATGAAAAATTGATTTCGGCAGCAAACGTTATCGCTACTCAAATTGGCGCAGACTATGAAAAAAGCAAATTACTTTCTGATAACGTTGCCGCCTATACGAAAGATTCAGTTCTTACGGCTTCGTGGATCAAAGCGGTTTTAAGCATAGGTGCTGACTATGAAAAAGTAAAATGTTTTAAAGGCATGTTGCAGGAAAATTTGAATGACAACCAAATCCTGGCCGTTTTAAAAGCGAGCAAAAATCTTGGGGCCGACTATGACAAGACGCAAATCCTAAGCACCATCATGGATAATAAATCATTTGCGGCCAGTCATTTTCAGGAAATACTTGCCTATAATGGAGAATTCGGTGCAGATTACGACAAACTTAACATGACCAAAAAGCTGCTTTCGCAGAGGGAATTGCCAGACGGGGATGCCTATGCTGACCTGCTTGCTTTTATGGACAAACTGGGAAGTGACATGGATAAATCTACACTTCTCAATACCGTTCTCGAAAAGGGGCCTAAAAACGAGGATCAGTGGATCAGTTTGATTAAGTCATCATCAAAACTTTCAAACGGATTGGATAAAAGCAATATGCTGGTGAATATTTCTAAAAAAATGCCTGTATCAGACAAAATTAAAGACGCATATATGACAGCGGCAAAGTCCCTGGATAATGAAATGGACTATGCCAGGGCAGTAAAAGCAGTAGAACGATAGATAGAAGGGAGAAGAAATACAAGCAGGAACAATTAAAGCGGCTTCGGTCGCTTTTTTATTTTCAACGAGTTATGTTGAAAACGCTGCACGTTTTACGGTAAATTTTCACTCCAGTTTACGGTAAACCATCTATATATAATGCTACTTGGACAACCTCAAAGTAATTTTAAGCTCTTGTATCCCTGAAGATTATTGCCCCAACGCGTAGCGCATTAAGAAATCCCTTTCTTAAGATAACATGTTCGAAATAATAAATTACACCAAAATGAAAAGAGTAATTACGATTCATGCGCATTTCCCAAAATTGATAATTCTAATGCTGGTTTCACTTGGCACTTTTGCGCAGAATAAGGCTACCAGAACAGAGAAAGACCTTTTGGGACCAAAAGAAATCCCCAATGATGCTTATTATGGTGTTCAGACTGCCCGCGCTCTGGAAAATTTTCAGGTGAGTGGAATTCCGACCAAATTTTATCCAGACTACGTAAAAGCTTATGCGATTGTAAAACTTGCTGCAGCCCGCGCCAATACTGAAATCGGCAGGATGAAGCCAGAAGTACTTGCAGCCATTGAAAAAGCCTGTGCCGCTGTCATGGATGGAAAATATCATGATCAATTTTTGGTGGATATGTACCAGGGTGGAGCAGGAACTTCAGCAAACATGAATGCAAATGAAGTTCTCGCGAATATTGCCCTGGAACTAAGCGGACATAAAAAAGGTGAATATAATATCGTTGAACCACATGACGACCTCAACATGGGTCAATCAACTAACGATGTTTATCCAACAGCGATACATGTTGCCTTGCTACTTCACAATGACAAAGTAGTGAAAGAAGCAAAAGCACTTTCTGCAGCCTTCCATAAGAAAGGAGATGAATTTGCCAAAATTCTGAAGATGGGTCGTACCGAAGGACAGGATGCCGTACCCATGACCGTTGGACAGGAATTTCATGCTTTCGGAAATCAGTTAGACGCTGCGATCGATGTGTTAGTTAAATCTGAAGCTTATTTGTGCGAGGAAAATATGGGAGCGACAGCAATTGGTACAGGAATTACAGCTTCTCCCGGATATGCTGAAAAATGCGCAGCACAGCTAGCCAAAATAACTGGTAAGCCAATGGTACTGGCTCATGACCTTGTTGCAGCGACCTCGAGCATGCAGGCATTTGTAATGTATTCTTCAGCACTTAAAAACTTTGGTGTTACACTTTCGAAAATATGCAGTGACCTAATATTTCTCACTTCAGGTCCACGTGCAGGAATATTTGAAATCAATCTACCTGCCTTGCAACCTGGATCTTCCATTATGCCTGGTAAAGTGAATCCCGTGATGGCCGAGCTGATGAATGAAATTTGTTTCAAAGCGATAGGTAATGATGCAACAGTAACAATGGCATCTCAAGACGGTCTGTTACAGTTGAACGCTTATGAACCTGTAGTAGCTGTTTCTCTTTTTGAAACGCAGGGTCTCTTCTTTAAAACGCTTCCACTCTTCGTAAAACAATGTGTGGCAGGCATTACAGTAAATGAAAAAACACAACAAACTAATATCAACCGCAGTGTGGGTATTGTAACTGCACTTAATCCGGTATTAGGATATGACAAGACTACCGAGTTGGCAAAAGAAGCATTACAAACCGGCAAGGGAATCCTTGAATTAATTCGTGAAAAGAAATTGCTCACAGAACAGCAGATTAAGGACCTGTTGGATCCGGCAAAGGTTACAACACCTACTGGTCCAACTAAACTGAGGGAAGAATAATACATTGAATTCAATAAGGACTAACTCTTCAATCACTGATAAACATCAATACCAATTCATAACTCTCAAAGAACTCAATCATGAAAAAAATAATTTCATTTCTGCTTAGCCTGGCAATTTTTGCTCAATTGCAGGCCCAACAACTGCCAAGAGTTATTATACTCGCGACTGGCGGTACCATTGCCGGTGCAGGAGCAGCATCCGACAGAGCTGGCTATACTGCCGGTAAAATTCCTATTGACGATTTGATTGGTGCGATCCCATCAGTAAAAAAAATAGCCAATATCACAGGAGAGCAGATATCATCTGTAGGAAGCCAGGATATGACTCTTGAAATCTGGAAAAAACTGGCCATTCGGATCAATGAAATCATCGCAAAGAAAGAAGCAGATGGTATTGTAGTTACACACGGCACCGATACTCAGGAAGAGACCGCTTATTTTCTTGACCTGGTAGTTCCGAAAGAAATGCCCGTTGTTCTAACAGGATCTATGAGGCCGGCAACTGCAATTAGTGCCGATGGTCCGAAGAATTTGTATGATGCAATTACAGTAGCCATCAATCCTAAGTCGAAAGGCAGGGGTGTATTGGTATCCTTTAATGAAGGCATATTTGACGGTAGAGAGGTTATGAAGATGAGTACCACATTTACTAATGCATTTGGATCTCCCAATACAGGTCCCATCGGCAACGCCTATGATGGTAAAGTAGAATATTATGCAAATGCCGTAAGGGAAGTAGATCCCAAGCAACCGGTTACCATAACAGCCGACACGAAATTTCCACGTGTGGATATTGTTTACATGTATGCTGATGCACCATCAGATCAGATCGATTTGCTGGTAAGCAAAAAAGTAGATGGTATCGTGATAGCAGGAGTTGGAAATGGTAATTTCAACAAGGCTTATACAGAAGCTGTAAAACGTGCTGTGGCAGCTGGTATTATCGTTTGTCGCGCGAGTCGTACTCCTTCAGGCCGTGTTGTACTCCATGATGAAATCAATGACGATGAATTGGGAACGATTGTCTCTGATGATCTCAACCCGCAAAAAGCCAGGATATTACTGATGCTTGGCCTTATGAAGTCAAAAGATAAAAAAGCTTTACAGCAACTCTTTTTCAAATATTAATTTTCAAACCTTAAGAAGAACGTATGAAAAATGGTAGAATAATTCTGACAGCTATTGCGATTTTGCTTACCACCGGTATTACTAAATCAGTGAAAGCGCAGGAAGATGAAAAGCAAAAAACAATGGAGATCTATGGCTTCATTATGATGGATGCGGGTTATGACTTTAATCAAATCCATCCAGACTGGTACGATGTGGTTCGACCAACAAAATTACCAGCTTATAAAAATCAGTATGGTACCGACGGGAATACTTATTTCTCGGTAAGGCAGACTCGCCTTGGATTTAAAAACTGGTTTAAGACAGGAATGGGTGAATTAAAAACCACATTTGAATTTGAAATGTTCGGTACTGGTGTCGACGCGGGTCAAACCACGATTCGCTTAAGACATGCTTATGCTGAGTTGGGAAAATTTGGTGTGGGACAATACTGGAGCCCCTTTATGGATATCGATGTATTTCCAAACACTGTTGAATACTGGGGCCCAACCGGAATGGCATTCTTCAGAAATATTCAGATCAGGTATATGCCAATCCAGGGCGATTCCAGATTAACGATTGCATTGGAACGTCCGGGTGCGAGTGCAGACGGAGGCATTTATGCAGATCGAGTCGAATTGCAGAATGTAAAACCCAAATTTGCGCTTCCTGATCTTTCTGCGGAATATCGCAAGGCTGGCAATTTTGGATACGTTGAACTCGCAGGCATTGTTCGTTCCATTAAATGGGAAGACCAGGGAGGCGGTCCTTATGATTTATCTGGTCATGCTGTAGGCTGGGGTTTAAACCTGAGCACCAATCTCAAATTCACTAAGCAAACAACTTTCAGAGGCTCTGTATTGTACGGTGAAGGTGTAGAAAACTACATGAACGATGCGCCTGTTGATGTGGCATTGAAAACCAATCCGGGCAATCCAACACAACCAGTCAAGGGAGTAGCACTTCCTGTGACAGGTATTGTTGCTTTCATTGACCAAAACTGGAATGAGAAATTCAGCACAGCAATTGGTTGGTCCATGATAAGCATCGATAATTCGGATGCACAATCACCAAGCGAATTTCACAAAGGGAATTATATTGTAGGAAACCTCATGTATTATCCGGTTAAGAACGCAATGGTGGGCGTAGAATTTCAATATGGTGACCGTTCTAATTTCAGTGATGGCTGGACCACTCATATCAGCAAAGTGCAGTTCTCTTTCAAGTATAATTTTTCTCACTCTTTTTATGGAGGAGGAAGTAAATAAATGCTGATTTAGATACAGCGTTAATATTGTTAGATCGATCAGGAATAAAAAAGAAATAGGAAAAAGCAAACTGACAGGTATGATCAATATCCGTTCTTTTAAATATTGCAACATTGTTATTTTGCTCTTTCCTATTTTATTGTCGCAATTAACTGCAGGCGCACAATCAAAGGATACAACTAAACAGCAACAGCTACCCAATGGAACCGATGGATTGGTATTTCAGAAGCGATCTACGGATTCAACATTTGTAGATAAAAAAACTGATCTCGAACCAAACGAATTCGAAGGAACCTATTCCACTTTCAGAATAGGAATGGGTTATATTGGCGACTACACTGCATATTCCGAAGACAAAGTTTTCAAACAACAAATGGATTCGGCAGGACTGAATCTTACACCACACTATAAAACCCGCGATTTTCGCATACTCGCCAGCGGTAGATTCCTAAAGACTAAAAGATACATCGCCTGGAAATTTGCTTATATGTACGATGGCGATAAGAATACCTGGTTGGTAAGAGAGTCTGGCTTAACCATCGGTGTTCCTGAATTGAAGGGACATATTTTTATTGGTCGCACCAAAGAAGGTTATTCCATGATCAAAGTCATGAATGGCCACTCGGGTCTCACGAACGAAAGACAAATGGCTCTAGATCCAATACCCATTTTAGCAGACGGAATTAAATACTTCGGATATCTTCCTAAATCAGGATTATTCTGGAATTTGGGTGCTTATTCTGACCTTACTTCACACGGACAAAGTTTTTCAACTTTTGAGTGGCAATACGTGGGACGTATTGGATGGCTTCCTATCAATAATACAAAAACCGGAACCACACTCCACATTGCGGCCAACCTCAGGTATGGTAAACCGTTAGGTGGCAAGTTTACCATTAAATCCAGACCTGAATCAAATCCTACTCCCCAACTCATTAATACCGGAGAATTCGCAGCGGACAAATCGAGTTCACTTGGAGGAGAATTATATTTCAAGACTGACAGATTTATGATCGGCTCGGAAATGATGGTCCATAATTTTTATGCCAATGCTGCTAATGATCATCATTTCTTTGGAGGTGATGCTGTGATAAGTTATTTCTTCACCAATACAAGCAGACCATATAATACAGTTGGAAGCGTTTTTGGATTTGTTCCTGTAAAAAAATCCGTATTTAAAGGCGGCTGGGGCGCAATTGAAGGTATCATTCACGTGTCAACTTTCAATCTAAGTGATAAAGAAATTCAGGGCGGACAATTCACCAGGATAACCCCCATGGTCAACTGGTATCTTACCAAATTTTTAAGATGGGAATTAGTTTATGGTTATGGTATCCTGGATCGTTTTCATTTGAAAGGAAATGTTCAGTTCTTCGAAACCAGGATCCAGGTAACCCTCATGTAATTTTCCTTATTTAATATCGTCATCAAAGCTTTCCAGAGTTTCAACAATTGCACGATGACCATAATCCGCCTTTACAAACCCTCTCATGGGTCTGCTAAAATCCAGAATAACATAGATTATCAGGCATGCAACCGTAATAAATGCGATTACAATTAGCCAGGCCCGCCTTTGCAAAGATGGAAGAGTTAAACCCATTATAAAACTTACAGTTAGACTGAGAAAGTATAACATGTAAAGTAATAAGTCCGGCACTCTTGCCTGTCCCAATAGATCCCTTTTATCTGCAGTATCTATTAATTCGTTCATTGCCGAAACCATACTGTTGCATGGAATAAGCATCCCTGGCAATCTCGATTGCTGTGCATTTAATTTCCAGATTTTACCCATGGCCTGTTTCCCACTACGTTTCGCTTGTTCGGCTTTTTCTTTTTCAAAGTAGTGATCATAATAAGCCACTCTTGCTAACAGATATTCCTTGAAATATCCTCTAATCTCATTCCTCACTGAATCAGGAAACAAATCAGCCCTTAAAATCGCAGTGCCTATTGTATTGTTTTCTTCGATCAGTACATTTTTAATGTTTTCGTATCTATTTCCAGACATACCGAAAGTAAAAGCAAGAATAAAACCGAATAATCCAAACAACGAAGCCAGCAAAGTGCTCATCGTACCTTTAAGTTCCTCAAGTTCATGTCCTTTCCTTTTTCTGAGTCTCCTTCCAAAGTAAGTGGCAACAACCATGGACACAAACAAAATGAGTACAAGCACTATCGCTTCGGTTCTATTAATTAAAGAATCTTCCATTTTGGTAGTTTTGGATAATTGTAGAAGGAAAAGATCATTCTAAAATAATAAAATGAAACAATTGCAAATAATTTACCTGTTAAATGATACACAGGTCAGGCCTTCGGCAGCACTATTCTGAAAGTTGTTCCTCTTCCCTGTTCCGAATGCTTGACAAATAATTCGCCCCTGTGGTATTGCTCAATAATGCGTTTAGAAAGTGTAAGTCCCAGTCCCCACCCTCTTTTCTTGGTTGTAAATCCTGGCTTAAAGACTTTTCCAATATTCGCCGGACTAATTCCTTTACCCGTATCTGTTATATCTACATAAACAACATTGGTGGAGTTATTAATATCAACCGTAATATCGCCCTTTCCCCCCATTGCGTCCAATGCATTCTTGAGAATATTTTCCACGACCCAATCAAATAAAGAACCTGAGAGCATAATGGGAATACTTTTAGAATCGTGCGTATTGACATGAAAATGTACTTTCTCAGGGGAGCGTCTACGGATATAATCCACGACATTGTTAATTTGCAAAATCAGGTCATTGGATTCCAATTGAGGGGTGCTTCCAATTTTACTGAACCTGTCCGATACCAGTTTCAAACGATCGACATCTTTCGAAAGTTCAATGCTGATTTTTTCATTCCCGGGAATCTCTTTCAGCATTTCAACCCATCCATGCAGTGATGTTACAGGTGTACCCAGTTGATGTGCAGTTTCTTTCGCCATTCCGGCCCATAGCTGGTTTTGATTTGATTTGTTTCTAACAGAGACTGCGTAGAGGGTAATGATAATAAATAAGGCGACAATGAGTAATTGAACAATGGGGTAATATCGAACCTCGCG
>PSRI01000039.1 GCA_003175935.1 Bacteroidota bacterium | reverse complement strand
CATAACAGTAACTATACCCCAAATTATTTCGGACTGGGAATTTCGCTACCACTTCCATTATGGAACAGAAACCAGGGAAATATTAAATCGGCTGATATTTCCATCAAACAACAGCAAACCAATTTTGCGCAGGCCGATTTGCAATTAAGGAACAATGTGCAAAATGCATTCAACAAACTTCTTCTTGTGCAAAAATTAAATGGACAATTGCAGAAGGATTTTTATTCCAAATATGAAAACCTGTTGCAACACGTTCTCGATAGTTATAAGCAAAAGCAAATTGATCTGGTTGATTTCATAGATTTTTTTGAAGCCTATAAAGAATCAAGGACCAAATTATTGCAGCAGCAACTAAACCTGCATTTGGCTAAAGAAGAACTCAATTTTGAAACGGGAGTAGACTCTATTAAATAAGAACCTAACAGGGCAAGAAATGAAAAAGAGCATTTTATCGATTAGTATCCTAATGTTGTTTTGCGCATTCTATGGCTGCAAACCTAAGGTGATAGCTAAAGAAGAAAAAAAACAATTCTGTTTGAGCGATACCATGCAGAGCATGATTAAAATTGATTCTGTAAGATATGAACCCATCAATGATGAACTGCATTTATCTGGTGAAGTTGCATTCGATGAAAATAAAATTGTAAAAGTATTTCCTAACAGCAGCGGCCAGGTGCTTGAAGTAAAAGTTTCATTTGGAGATAAAGTAACTGCAGGTCAGGTACTGGCAGTTATGAAAAGCGCAGATGTTGCGGGCAATTACAATGATCTCGTAAGTGCGGAGGCAGACCTCAGAGTAGCTAAAAGACAAATGGATAATCAGGAATCCCTTTATAAGAACGGTATCAGCAGTCAAAAAGAATATGAAGAAGCAAAAGGGAATTACGAGAAAGCAGAAGCTGTTAAAAACAAGATAGAATCACTCATCAAAATTAATGGTGGAGGAAACACCCAGCCGGGTGGAATCTATTATATCAAATCGCCCATCAACGGATATATTGTTGAAAAGAAAGTAAATGCAGGGAATTTTATCAGAATGGATATGAGTGATAATATGTTCACCATTTCTGATCTGAAAGATGTTTGGATTTGGGCAAATGTTTTTGAAACAGATATCGCTAAAGTGAAAGAAGGATATACTGCAAAAGTTACTACTCTTTCTTACCCCGATAAAATCTATGCAGGCGTGGTCGATAAAATAAGCACTGTTTTAGACCCAACTAATAAAGTTCTAAGAGTAAGGGTTCGGCTTTTAAATCCTGATATGACACTCAAACCCGAGATGTTTGCGAATATCATCATCACCAATACAGAAAACAGAAAGGCAATTGCAATTCCCTCAACCGCGATTGTGGAAGAAAATGGTAAGACCTATGTGGTTGTTTATAATGGAAACTGTGACCTCAAAGTAATGGAGGTTAGCATCCTGAAAATAGTTGGAGATAAGACATATCTCAATAGTGGAGTTCAACCCGGCCAAAAATTGCTCACTCATAATGCACTGATGATTTATGATGAGTTTACCGACAACCAGTAAATATCATCTGCAAATTAGAGGGCAATACAAATTAAGTTAACATGACCAGACTGATCAAAAGAATAATTCACTTTTCTCTTCGTCACAGGTATTTTGTTTTTTTCCTTACAGGAGTGTTAGCAGTGTTGGGATTTGTGAGCTATAGAAACACACCGATCGAAACTTTCCCCGATGTAACCAATACACAAATAATTATTATCGCTCAATGGCCCGGCAGAAGCGCCGAAGAGGTTGAGAAATTTATATCCATACCCCTCGAGACAGCACTGAACTCAGTGCAACAAAAAGTAAATCTTCGGTCTACTTCAACATTCGGACTTTGCTTTATCAGGATCATTTTTGAAGATGGAGTTGATGATGCTTTCGCGAGACAACAGGTAATGAGCCGCCTGGGAAATGCAGACCTTCCGGAAGGAGTAAAACCTGAAGTGGAACCGCCCTATGGTCCCACCGGTGAAATTTATCGCTACACGTTAAAAAGTAAAACCAAATCCATTCGCGAACTCTACACAATACAGCAATGGGTTTTGGACAGGCAGTTTAAATCGGTGCCCGGAGTTGCCGACGTAAATAGTTTTGGCGGTGAAGAATTGAGTTATGAGATAAGTGTTAATCCAAATTATCTTTCAAAATACGGACTCACATCCCTGGATGTTTACAATGCTGTAGCGAAGAGTAATGTTAATGTGGGAGGAGATGTGATTGTTCGCAACGGCCAGGCCTACGTGGTTCGGGGTATTGGCCTGCTCAATGATATCCAGGAAATTGAGAACATCATTGTCACTAAATTAAATGGTGTGCCCATCCTGGTAAAAAATCTTGCTACTGTAAAAGAGGAAGGCAAGCCCAGGCTGGGCCAGGTTTCGAGAGACAAACAGGAAGACGTTATAGAAGGCATAGTTGTGATGCGAAAGGGTGAAAACCCCGGTCAGGTTTTAAAAGCTGTCGAAGAAAAAGTAAAAGATCTTAACGATAATATTCTGCCGAGTGATGTAAAAATCGATACATTTTATGATCGCACCGAATTAATGGACTATGCTACGCATACCGTATTGCATAACCTTGTTGAGGGTATTGTGCTGGTGACGGTGATTGTAATGATTTTTATGGCAGATTGGCGCACAACCCTTACCGTTAGTATTATTATTCCACTCAGTTTGCTTTTTGCATTCATTTGTATGCGCCTCAAAGGAATGACGGCAAATCTTCTTTCCATGGGGGCAGTTGACTTTGGAATTATCATTGATGGAGCGGTGGTGATGGTAGAAGGATTGTTTGTGGCCCTTGATCACAGGGCCAGGGAAGTGGGTATGGAGAAATTTAATAAATTGGCAAAGCTGGGTCTATTCAAGCAGGTGGGAACCGAAATGGGTAAATCCATATTCTTCTCTAAAATCATAATCCTAACCTGTCTTATTCCAATTTTCGCCTTTCAAAAAGTGGAAGGAAAGATGTTTTCTCCACTTGCTTATACTTTAGGGTTTGCTTTATTAGGAGCGCTCATTTTTACTTTGACTTTTGTGCCTGCATTGTCAAGTGTTTTGCTCAAGAAGAATGTGAGGGAAAAGCATAATCCGGTTGTTTTATTCTTTGAACGTGGCGTTCGGTATTTATTTAACCGAACTTATAAATACCCTAAAACGAGTTTGCTCATTGCATTGGCGATAATGGTTGTTACTTTTTTTTCTGCCAAATTTTTAGGGACTGAATTTTTACCGCAACTGGATGAAGGAGCGTTGTGGGTCGAAAGTGAATTGCCTATGAGTGCTTCCTTGCAGCAGGCTGTTGAGATCTCAGATAAAATGATTGATATCCTTCACAAATTCCCCGAGGTTGAACAAACGCTTTCTCAAATAGGAAGAACAAATGATGGAACTGATCCCAAAGGATTTTTCAACGTGCAAATCCAGGTGGATTTAAAACCAAGATCGGAGTGGCGTGAAGGTTTACATGAGGAAGCGCTGATCGATTCCATGGACATGCAATTGAAAAAGATTCCCGGCTGCGTATTCAACTATTCTCAACCGATTCGTGATAATGTGGAAGAAGCTGTTGCGGGTGTAAATGCAGCAATGGCAGTGAAAATATTCGGACCCGATTTTCAGGCCCTTGATTCTCTTGCTGAAAGAGTTAAGGAAACGATCAAGAATGTAGAGGGAATTGAGGATTTAGGTATTCTGAGAAATCTGGGGCAACCTGAATTCCGCATTGAGCTGGATCAGCAAAAAATGGCCCTGTATGGAGTAAATACAGCGGACGCACAGTCAGTGATAGAAATGGCCATCGGCGGAAAGGCAGCCTCAATATTATACAAGAGTGAACAGCGATTTGATATCAGGGTACGCTATCAAAAGGATTTCAGAGATACCGAAGAGAAGATTAATCGCTTAATGGTGCCAACACAGGACAATGCGAAAGTGCCAATTCGGGAAATAGCAAGTATAAGAACACTTACGGGACCGGCCTTTATTTTTCGCGATAATAATATGCGGCATATTGCAGTTAAATTTTCTGTAAGAGGGAGAGATTTGGGAAGCACTATCGCCGATGCCCAAGCGAAAGTAAATGATGCAATCAAGCTGGAGAAAGGATATAAATTATCATGGAATGGAGAATTTGAAAACCAGATTCGCGCTACAAATACGTTGAGTAAAGTCGTCCCTCTTTGCCTGCTCGGAATATTTCTCATTTTATTCATTGCATTTGGAAATGCAAAGGACGCTTTCTTAATCATCCTAAACGTTCCATTCGCTTTGATTGGCGGGATCCTGGCACTACATATTGCAGGAATGAACTTCAGTATTTCTGCGGGAATTGGTTTTATCGCACTATTCGGTATTTGTATTCAAAACGGGGTGATTCTTATCTCTGTGTTCCGAAAAAATATTGAAGAAGAAAGAATGCCTTTGCATAAAGCAATTTTAAATGGTGTAATGTCGAGGGTAAGACCAGTTGTTATGACTGCCCTCATGGCTGCCATTGGATTGATGCCTGCTGCACTTTCTCATGGAATCGGTAGTGAATCGCAAAGGCCCCTGGCAACTGTAGTAATTGGTGGATTAGTATCTGCAACAATTCTCACGCTGCTAATGCTTCCAATAATCTACTCCCTCACGTACCAGTTTATGCACGCGCGAAAGAGTCGCAGAATACTTGGTAAAATCGGAGTCGTAAGTAAAGAAAGAAAAATCTGAAAATGAATAAGAATTAATTTGAATTAATGGAGTCTCAATGAGGCTCCATTTTTTTGTTTCTATACGAAACGGTACTTAACTGTGGGTTAACCTTTGTTAAGCCTCCATTAACCAAAGCTTGACCCAAATTTGCAAATTCATTTTGCCGACTGCATTATAATAAAATTATTCCTCTCCTCAATTCAACTCAGCAATCTATATGGTAAGATTCATCCGGCAGATTATTCATTTTTCTCTTCGACACAGGTATTTTGTTTTCTTTCTCACAGCTGTAATAGCAGTAATCGGCTTCGTCAGTTTCAAACGAACACCTATTGAAACGTTTCCTGACGTTACGAATACTCAAATCATCATTATCACACAATGGCCCGGTAGAAGCGCAGAAGAAATGGAAAAATTTGTTTCCATTCCACTCGAAATAACACTTAATTCTGTTCAGAAAAGAGTAAACCTTCGCTCTACATCATCTTTCGGACTTTCATATATCCGCATCATTTTCGACGATGATGTGGATGATGCTTTCGCGCGACAGCAAGTGATGAGCCGAATAAGTAATGCCGACCTGCCCGAAGGGGTCAAGCCCGAAGTGGAACCTCCATATGGACCAACAGGCGAAATTTTCAGGTACACTTTGCGAAGCAACACTAAAACAATTCGTGAACTCAATACCATACAACAATGGGTTCTGGATAGACAATTTAAATCAGTGCCGGGAGTAGCAGACGTTAATAGTTTTGGTGGAGAAGAACTGAGCTATGAAATAAGCGTCAACCCCAATTACCTTTCAAAATACGGGCTTACTTCCCTCGATGTTTATAATGCAGTCGCCAAAAGTAATATCAATGTTGGCGGAGATGTAATTGAAACTAACGGACAGGCCTACGTGGTGCGTGGAATTGGGTTATTAAACGACATCGAGGAAATTGAAAACATTATTGTCACAAAAATTAATGGCGTACCCATACTGGTCAAAAACCTGGCTGATGTACACGAAGCGGGAAAGCCAAGATTGGGGCAGGTAACAAAGGACAGAGATGATGATGTGATTGAAGGAATTGTCGTAATGAGGAAAGGCGAGAATCCTACCGAAGTCCTTCAGGGCATACACCAAAAAGTAGAGCAACTCAATAATAAAATTCTTCCCAAAGGTGTAAAGATTGAAACGTTTTATGATCGCACCGTTTTGATGAATTATGCAACGCATACTGTTCTCCACAATCTTATCGAAGGAATTGTTCTGGTAACTGTTGTGGTAATGTTGTTCATGGCCGATTGGCGTACTACCCTAACGGTTAGCATCATCATACCGCTCGCTCTTTTATTTGCATTTATCTGTATGCGGCTTAAGGGTATGACTGCAAATTTGCTTTCACTTGGAGCTGTGGATTTCGGAATTATAATTGACGGAGCAGTTGTGATGGTTGAAGGTTTGTTTGTGGCCCTCGATCATAAGGCCAGGGAAGTGGGAATGGAAAAATTCAACAAGCTAGCCAAACTTGGATTGTTTAAGCAGGTGGGAACAGAAATGGGGAAAGCCATTTTCTTTTCAAAAATAATTATTATCACCTGTTTGATTCCCATTTTCGCTTTTCAGAAAGTGGAAGGTAAAATGTTTTCGCCCCTGGCTTACACTTTAGGTTTTGCATTATTAGGCGCTTTGATTTTCACATTATCCCTGGTTCCTGCTTTGTCAAGTGTCCTCTTAAAAAGAAATGTTCGCGAAAAACATAACCCCGTTGTTAAGTTCTTCGAAAGCTCGATACGATTCCTTTACCTTAAAACTTCCCGCTATCCAAAAACCAGTTTGATTGTGGCAGTCAGTTTTATGGCCCTAACTTTTTTCTCTGCAAAATTTCTTGGCTCAGAATTTTTACCGGAACTGGATGAAGGAGCTCTTTGGGTAAAATCTCAATTGCCCATGAGTGCTTCGCTAAATCAATCCAAAGAAATAGCAGGTAAAATGACTGATATTATTCGAAAACTTCCCGAAGTGAGGCATACCCTTGCTCAAATTGGAAGAACAAATGATGGTACCGATCCAAAAGGATTTTTTAACGTTGAAATTGCAGTTGATCTCAAACCAAAAGATGAGTGGAGAGAAGGAGTTACTACAGATATGCTCGTCGATTCACTCAACATTCAATTAAAAAAATTACCAGGACTCATTCTTAACTATTCGCAGCCAATAAGGGATAATGTGGAAGAAGCCGTTGCAGGAGTACCTGCTTCATTGGCAGTAAAAATATTCGGACCTGATTTTGAAACACTCGATAGCCTTGCTACCAGGGTACAACATACACTGGAAGGCGTGGAAGGTATTGAAGATTTGGGCATTTTGAGAAACCTGGGTCAACCAGAATTTAGAATTGAGCTTGACCAACAAAAAATGGCCTTATATGGCGTGAATACGGCCGATGCAAACTCTGTAATTGAAATGGCCATTGGTGGTAAGGAGGCAACCCAACTTTACGAAAATGAAAGAAGATTTGATATCAGGATCAGATATCAAAAAGATTTTCGTGATACAAAGGAAAAAATCGAGCGTCTCATGGTTCCGACTCAGGACAGTGTGAAAATACCCATTAAAGAAATTGCATCAATAAGAATAATTACCGGACCGGCGTTTGTTTATCGGGACAATAACGAACGATACATTCCCGTCAAGTTCTCAATAAGGGGCAGAGATTTAGGAAGCACCATTGCAGAGGCACAACAAAAAGTTGATAAGGCAGTGCAATTGCCAAACGGCTATTCGATGACATGGAACGGCGAATTTGAAAATCAGCAACGCGCCACAAAAACATTATCACAAGTAGTTCCACTTTGTATTCTTGGTATATTCCTGATTTTGTTTATCACTTTCGGAAACGTAAAAGATGCAGTACTTACTATTTTAAACGTGCCATTTGCACTCATTGGTGGTATACTTGCATTGCATGTAACTGGAATGAACTTTAGTATTTCTGCCGGTATTGGATTCATTGCCTTATTCGGTATCTGTATTCAAAATGGTGTGATTTTGATTTCTGTATTTCGAAAAAACATTGAACAGGAAAGAATGCATTTACAGGAAGCAGTCTATGATGGTGTCATGTCCAGAGTAAGGCCCGTAGTTATGACAGCTCTTATGGCCGCTATAGGATTGCTGCCAGCTGCAATTTCGCATGGGATAGGTTCTGAATCGCAAAAGCCACTTGCTATTGTGGTCATAGGTGGATTAATTACTTCAACGATTCTTACCTTGTTAATACTGCCAATTATTTATTCAGTCACCTATCAATTCATGCACGCACGAAAAAGCAGGAAGATTTTACAAAAGATCGGAATTGTAAGTAGAAATGAAAGAAAAGAATGATT
>PSRI01000213.1 GCA_003175935.1 Bacteroidota bacterium | reverse complement strand
TCATCATTATGGAAGGTTGGCGGTACCACCTCATCTGGAATGGATGCAACAAATTAATTCGAACTGTTTTTTCCAGGATTCCAAAAAGAATGTGTGGATTGCATTCGGCAGAATAAACAGTCTTGTAAAATTTGATCGGGCAACTCACAGCTTTGTAGAAATTTCTCCATCTTATAACCCTTTGCTTAAGGTTACATACATTTTTAGTATGGCAGAGGATCTTGATGGAAACATTTGGCTGGCAGGTGATGGATTGTGCAGGTGGAGTGTCAAAAAGCAAATGGTAGACACGCTCATCCCTTATCCGAAGGTTAGTAAACTCCTGAGGAATTACATGTATATCCTGGGACGGGATTCCAAAAACAATTTGTGGCTTTCTTCATTTGACAATGAAATTATTCAATACAACTGCACTACTAATTCTATGTTCCTTCGCCAGGAGGAAAACAATCTTATTGATGGAAACACTATAACAAGTTCTCCCATTATAGGCAACAACATATGGATGGGTACTGATAATGGCATTTCTGCTTTCAATATCGAAGATTATTCCGTGAAGCAGTTTACTTACGCTGATGGACTTCCTTCGGTGGCCATTACTACAATTCGAAAAGGTAGTTATTATGATTACAAATCGAATCGATATTATCTCGCTGCAAGGCACAGACTTATTTCCTTAGTACCAGACCCACATGCATCAAAAAAAATATCGCCAACGCTTTTTATAGAAAAAATTAATGTTCGGGACTCCACCATCATTCCGCACGAAGCGGATATAAGTCTTCCTTACAGGATGAACAATCTTACCATTATTTTCAATACTATCAACTTTACTGATCCCGAGGAAAACAGGTTTGCATGGAGGTCCTCCACGGGTTCTGATACGGCCTGGAATGAGTTGAACGATCAAACCAGGATTATGCTTACAAATCTCTCGGGAGGTTGGCATCATATTCAAATCAAACTTTACTCTGCAAATAATCGCTGGCCTCAAAAAATAAGCAACATAAATATCCGTATTCATCCTCCATTCTGGAAAGATCCCTGGTTCATTCTCTCTCTGGCAACCGTGATCGCCGGCTTCATATTCCTGATTTACAAAACAAGGATCAATTCTGTAAGAAGAAAAGAAAGAGAAAAGGCGCGTGTACAGCAACTCATTGCAGAAGAATATAAAAACAGGCTGGAGTTGGAGCAAATCATAAATTATTTCGCATCATCCCTCAAAGATAAATTAAGCGTAGATGATGTGTTATGGGATGTAACTCAAAATCTCATCAGCAGACTCGGTTACGCAGATTGTATAATATATCTCTGGAATCGTGACAAGACCAAAATGCTACAGAAAGCTGCGTATGGACCTAAAGGATCTCCGGCAACACTGGCATTGAGCGAATTTACTGTGGCGCCGGGTGAGGGTCTCGTGGGTCATGTCATGAAAACGCACCAGCCGATCCTGGTTGGAGATACGCGAAGGGACAAACGGTACAGGGTAGACGATATGGCCCGGCTTAGTGAAATCTGTGTACCCATTCTACATAATTATGAATTACTTGGCGTGATAGATTCTGAACATCACAATGCCAATTATTTCTGCGAGAGAGATTTAAAAATACTCACCACTATTGCCACAATGGTGGCTAATAAGATTAAGCAAATTGAGTCGGAACATTTTTTACAAATCAAACAGCGGGAAATTGCATCTATCAATCAGCAGTTGGCCGAGGCGCAGATATCTGCCCTCCAAACTCAAATGAATCCGCATTTTATTTTCAACTGCCTGAATAGTATCAAAGGAATGATCCTGAACAATGAACAGGAGAAAGCTTCAAGATACCTTAGCAAATTTGCTACAATGATCCGCATCACCCTAAATCAATCCAAAGAAATTTTTACAACTCTTTATGAAAATATCGAGCACCTCGAGAATTATCTGGTGATGGAAAAATTGCGATTTGATGATTCATTTTCATTCAAAATTATTGTTGACGATGAAATTGACAAAGAAGAAACTTTGATACCTACCCTCATGATTCAGCCTTTGGCAGAAAATGCAATTTGGCACGGATTAATGTCTAAACAGGGCGAAAAACATTTAAAAATTCGCTTTTCAAAAATAGGGGAGATGATCAGTTGCAATATTGAAGACAATGGAATTGGTATTAGCAAATCTGAAGAATTAAAGAAGTCGAATAAATCTTCGCATATTCCTGTTGGATTAAATAATATCAGGAATCGGATTAAGATCATGAATGAGAAGTACGACACTGGATGCACACTGGAGATTCATGATTTGCGTGAAGCCAAAAAAGGAAATCCAGGCACCTGCGCTGTTTTGAGATTTAAAATTATCACGAATAAAATATACATATGATGAGAGCTATTCTAGTAGACGATGAACCAGATGGTATAAGAACCCTTCAAAAATTGTTGGAACTGCACTGCCCTGATGTGGAAATTGTGGCAACCTGTTCCAATGCAAAGGCTGCTGAGCAAAAAATAAGGGAACTGCAGCCAGATCTCGTTTTCCTTGATGTGCAAATGCCAGGTAAAAGCGGACTGGAGATGCTGGAAGAATTATCTGAGAAAGATTTCGAAGTAATTTTCGTAACAGCGCATAACGAGTATATTCTCCAGGCTTTGCAGTTCAGTGCGGTCGATTACCTCATGAAACCAGTGGATGAAGATCGACTTACAGAATCCGTTCAGAGGGTGAAAAAGAAATTGGAGTTTGAAAAGAGTGGAAGTCAGACTGAAGCCCTGCTGCATAATATTAATAAGGCAGGTTCTCCAATGGAAATGAGATTGTGTTTGCCGACCCTGAAAGGGTTTACCATAGTAAAGTTGGAAGATATTGTTTATTGCGAGGCACAACGGAGTTATACTAATTTTCGTCTGGCTAATAATAAGGCAATTGTTATTTCAAAGCCGTTATTTGACTATGATCGATTGTTATCTGATACAATTTTCTTTCGCGTGCACAAATCTTTTCTCATAAACCTGATGCATGTAAAAGAGTATATGCGTGGTGAAGGAGGCACAGTAATCATGTCCAATGGCATGGAAATAGAAGTGAGCCGACGCAAGAAGGAGTTATTCCTATCAAAAGTCAAGGAGTACTTTAAATATTGATAGAGCTTCAGCCGGATCAGATTTTGAATTTGATTCGGCATCATCTTCCCTGGAACCTTCCAATAAAATGAGTGAAGGTTCTTTTTTTATTTCTTCTTTAGTGGAATTGAGTACGATTGTACTGCAATCCTTTGCAATAGGGTACGGATCGTGAAAGATTGCACTACGCCCAAATTCAGTGCGCGGCAATGATCCCAACACGATCACACCTGCAAACGAAATCAAAAAAATTTTCTTCCTAAAGTTCATTTCCTGCTTATTTCGATTGGTTCAAAAATTCTTCTACGGATTTAGGGGGCGTATGCATTGCTTTTGCAACACTACCGGGCTGAGATTTCTCATAACCCATTTCCTTAAATGTGTCCCAGATTCCTTCGGAAACCGCATTTTTGAATTGTATAGATTCGTTACGGTTAATCCGGAAAATTAATCCTGTAATAATTCCTACCAGTTTCATATTTAGTTCTTCTTTAAACATGCAAATAAACTAAATGATTTTGCTTTTAAAATCCTGAATTACCTGTCGGTCTGCTCTTGACAATGAGTGGTGCAGTTGAGTTACTTAATGGTTTTTAATTATTCGTTTCAAAGTGATGCAGAAAGAAATTGAAAAGCCTACCAAACCGATGGGATATTGAAAAGCACCGAAAATTGGATTGATACTACCAATGGATCATTCTATACGAAAAGGATAAAATCCCCATATTATTTTTACAATGCGATTGATCGATAAATGAATTCAGTCGCTTCGGCAGCTAACCAAAGCTCCGCTTCGTTCTTTAAAATTTTCAAATTGATTATTCAGGATCTCAGTGATCCTTACTTATCATATAAGTAAATCAAATCTTTCCAGGTGGTTTACGGGTCGTCACGGATTAAAGGCAGTCCCGGCAATGCGATTGTTGCCGGGCCCCTTTACCGTTTATCGCACTATTAGCCCAACCACACGACTTACCTGATAGTTTGAATCCAGAAATTAAACCTGAAACCGATCATGAACGAGTTCTATTCGATTTTCACTGGTAAAGTATTAGTGAAATCGCCGGCTCTGAACCTACCTGTAAAACCCATTCCGAAAAAAAGAATTGTTTCAATCGATTTGCTCCGTGGCACAGTCATGATAATTATGGCACTTGATCATGTACGCCATTCTTTTAATCGTGAAGCATTCTTTTTCGAACCCACAGATCTTACACAAACAACTCCTGCATTATTTTTTACCAGGTTTGTTACCCATTATTGTGCGCCTGTTTTCGTATTTCTGGCTGGGATTTCTGCTTATCTGTCTGGCGTTAAAAAAACCCGGAGGGAATTGTCAGAATTTCTTATAAAAAGAGGACTTTGGCTCATCTTCATTGAGCTCTTTGTAATCATCCTGGCTAACACATACAATCCAACTTATTCATTTCTGAATTTGCAGGTAATCTGGGCGATTGGAATCAGTATGATCGTGCTGGCCGGACTCATTCATTTGTCTCGCAATACTATTTTGTTGGTCGGAATTATCCTTGTTGCATTTCACAACCTTTTAGATCCCATTCATATTTCCGGGAATAATTTTCCATCATTTATTTGGTCAGTGCTGCACGAGCCTGGAGTTTTTCATTTGGGAAGATTTACAATTTATGTAATGTACCCGGTGCTACCATGGATTGGTATCATGGCAATTGGATATTATTTTGGCAAATTCTACGACGCTTCTTATGATCCTGTAAATCGTAGGGATAATCTTTTGACTCTGGGAGTGGGAGCGATAATCTTATTTCTCATTTTGCGCACCATCAATATTTACGGAGATCCTGCTCCCTGGTCCATTCAAAAAAATGGTATACTTAGTTTTTTGTCGATTATCAATGTAACCAAATATCCACCATCGCTTTTGTATACGCTCATTACTCTTGGACCGGCACTCATTTTTTTGGCACTTACGGAAAGGCCATTAAATGGATTTACCGAAAGAGTTTCTGTTTTTGGGAGAGTTCCTTTTTTCTATTATGTGCTGCACCTATATTTCATTCATGCCCTGGCAATGATTGCGTCTGTGGCGCAGGGTTACGGTTGGAGAGTGATGATATTGACGACCAGGATGAATAATACCGTGGCATTAAAAGGATATGGCTTCAATCTTTTTATCACATACCTGATTTATTTCGGATTGATCATTCTGCTATACCCATTTTGCTGGTGGTTCGACAAATACAAAAGAGCACATCAATTTGAAAAACCCTGGCTTAGCTATTTGTAATGCAGAGGCGCATCAGAATTTATACGTGATTCCAAATACGATTCCATAGTCGAATTTACTTGCAGAAAGCGAGGGTGGTTTGGAATCGAAATTGGTATAGGGCGTAAGTGTTAGATAGAAATACCGAATAATTTGCCAGCTAAAGTTTGTACTTCCATCTACTCGTACTCTACCTGCTTCCGACAAACTAAAATAGGCTGTTTGTGAGGTGCTGATTTGAAGGTCGGGATGTCGGGGATGATAATAATTAAATCTCAGCATAAAGGGGACCTCCACAAGTAATCCGCTATAAATTCCTTCTGTACTTTTTTCCTGCGAAAAAGAAACACCCGAAATACCAAGTAATTGCCAGTCTTTTCTGATAAATAACTTATTTCCACCCCCAAACATTTCCGAATACCTGCGGGAAATAGACAGCTCCAAATTTCGTTGATATTGCAGGTAGCCTGCAAGGAACCAGGTAGCACTCAAGTCATAAGATGTAAAAAATTGTGCACTTTCATTATCACGTGTGTATCTACCGGAGTCAATAGAACCTAATTCAGAAAAAGAAAGCTGGTAGGCCCACGATTTAGTGGCAAACATCACACTTGCACTTAGATTTACCTGCCCGATATTGCTGGATTTCGTAAAACTTAGTCCGGCTGAAAGATTCCCGGTTAGCCGTTTGAAAAAATTTTTCTCTAACGAAACCATGTAAAAAAGGTTCGTGATAGGAATGGAGAACACAGCTCTGCCAGTATCCGGAAATATATCAACCCAACCCTGTTTGTCGAGCGTTTGCATTCTACCATATAAAAGCTTTCGGTCAATAGTTTCAATTTTGAAAGAGTGGAAGATTTTGAGGATTTTGATTTTATAAAGTTTTACACTTGTCATCTTCATATCCAGATCATCAATGGTCAATTCTCCCAGGTTAACCCTCTGCACTTCCCCGATTAATATTTGGCCATTATACAGGTATACAGAATCCTCCTGGCAAATCGCCTTCAGGCTAAAGATGGAAAATACCAGATAACCTAAGATGATCTTTCTTACCATATTGATTTTTCAATCGATCGATTAAGTTGAAAGGAGACAAAGTAAACGTCCTAACTATAGACACCTTGGAAAGTCGATTTCGGAAAATAATTCCTATTAATTTATTGAAACTGCGCTTTGAGTGGCTGATTTCGGGTAGCCTAAGCCGTACCGATTGGATATCACTTCATGCCCGAAAGAATTAATTATCCGGTAGGATCAATACGCAACCGTTTGCATTTTGAGACTGCCTGAGATATCTCTATTTTTTAAGCGAAAATGGCGGATTCATACACTCTCAGGTGTCATAAATATAGATGTCGCTTCTTGCGGATATTCAAAATCGAATCAAATCATTTCTAATTCAATGCATCCAAAACAATTATTTATGAAACGGAATCTCCTTTTCGTCGCTCTTTTAGGATTAATAATAATCCTTCATTCATGCGAATCTTCACTCAAAGTAACCAGCGACTACGATAAGGCCGCAAATTTTAGTCAGTACAAAACATTTAGTGTGGTACAGATGGACCAACAAAATCAATCTATCAGTCAGCTCAATCAAAACAGGATTATAAATGCAGTTAAATCTGAACTGACCAAGAAGGGATTGCAGGAAAGCGCTAATCCCGATTTATTGGTAAACATCGTAACTATTCTCAAAGACAAACAATCTGTAACAGCAAATTCAAACTATTATGGATATGGTGGAGCATATAGACCATATAGCTGGGGTGGAGGAATGGCAAGCGGTTATACCACATACGATGTTCATGAATACAAGGATGGTTCTATCATTGTTGAGCTTGTTGATGCAAAACAAAAGAACCTGGTATGGGAGGGCATCGGAAATAAAGAAATAGATAAACCAGCGAGCGATCCCGACAAAGCCATTTCAGAAGCTATTGCTGCAATATTGGCAAAATATCCTCCGGGAGCCAAAAAGTAAAACCTGAATTGAAAGGTAAAAATCTGGCAAGTAGAATTATTCAAATTCAAACCTGATTATATGCCAACAGGTCGCCGACGATTTACTGTTGAAGAAAAACAGGAAATCCTGCACCAGGCGAAGCAAATTGGTATCACTAATGCGCTTCGCAAGCATAATCTTTCATACAGTGTTTTTCATCGTTGGAAAAGTAATATGACAGATAAGAGCAAGGAATCTTCGAAAGCAAAAAATTATCAGGGCCTGGGGCAAAGAGTTAAAGAGCTAATGGAAGAAAATGCTTTATTAAAAAAAATAATCGCAAATCAAACGATGTTGCTGGAGATGAAAGAGGAGGAATTGAGGAGATCTAAATAATAAAATTGAAAAATCAACTTATTCCCTTAGCACATTCAGAATAAGAATATTCATGACAAAACAAATTTTATGAAAAAGAAAATCCTGAGTTTGCTACTAATTGTGGCGGCTTTCATTTTTGTTGAGGGAGCTAATGCACAGAGCCACCAAATGGCTTCTGCTGCTGACAGGGCAACAAAATATACTGACTGGATGAAAAGCACATTGAAACTTACGGACGACCAGGTTTCAAAAGTTCAGGACATCAATCTGAAATACGCAAATAAAACTGATGAATTGATGAAGGCTGCAAATAGTAAAAAAGAAAAAATGCAGGCCCTGAAATCCCAGGAAGAAGGTCGGGATGCAGAATTAAAAGGCGTTTTAACTAACGACCAGTATCAAACATACCAGGAGAAGAAAAAACAAATGAAAAAGAAAATGAAACAATCGATGAAAGAAAAAAAAGCGGCAGGAGCTTAGATTAATATAATCCTTTTTAACAGGTCTTATCCATTCTTAAAATAGTTAAACATGAAATTAAGAAACGCAATCAGCAGGGCATTTTTAGCTGCATCCCTGGCAGTGATTTTCTACCAGGTTCATGCGCAAAAGAAACCTAACATACTCGTGATTTTCGGTGATGATGTGGGTCAGACAAATATCAGCGCTTATTCGTTTGGTGTAGTTGGTTACAAGACTCCCAACCTTGACAAGCTTGCAAAAGAGGGCTTAATGTTTACCGACTATTATGCAGAGAATAGTTGTACTGCAGGACGATCCACTTTTATTACCGGGCAGTGTGCCAAGCGGACCGGCCTGTCGAAAGTTGGTATTCCAGGCGCACCTGTTGGGCTGCAGGATCGGGACATTACTATTGCCCAGGCATTGAAGCCGCTGGGCTATATGTGCGGGCAATTTGGTAAAAACCATTTGGGTGACAAGAACGAATATTTGCCTACCCGCCATGGCTTCGATGAATTCTATGGAAATCTTTATCACCTGGATTCTGAAGAAGAACCACAAAGACCTTACTGGCCGAAAGACGATGTGGCATTCACTAAAGCAAATACTCCTCGTGGTGTGCTTCATTGTACAGCTGATGGAAAGGTAGAAGACACTGGTCCTCTCACTACCAAGAGAATGGAAACAGTCGATGATGAAACAACTAATGCCTGCATAGAATTTATGAAGAAACAAGTTCAGGCAGGTAAACCATTTTTTAGCTGGATGAACTTCACCCGTATGCATGCCTTCACTCATGTTCGCGCTTCAATGCTTGGACAAAGTGGAATGCCAGGCAATGAATATGCTGATGGTATGCTTGAAATGGATGGAGATGTTGGTAAACTCCTCAAAGCACTTGACGATCTCAAAATAACAGACAATACAATAGTGGTTTTCACAACTGATAATGGTCCTAACCAATTCAGTTGGCCGGATGCTGCGACCACTCCTTTCCGAAGTGAAAAAAATACAAACTGGGAAGGCGCTTATCGCGTTCCTGCCTTTGTTCGCTGGCCCGGACATATTCAGCCTGGAATAACAAATGAAATTTTCTCAGGATTGGATTGGTTCCCGACATTACTTGCGATTGCTGGTGACGGTGATATTAAGGACAGACTTCTGAAAGGTGCAACTATTGGAGGTAAATCTTACAAATTGCATTTAGATGGTTACAATCAGTTGGATTTTCTTACAGGTAAAAGTCCGAAGAGCGCCCGCAAAGAATTTATTTATTTTAATGACGATGCACAAATTGTTGGTATTCGCTACGAAAACTGGAAGGCTGTATTTCGCGAACAGCCGCTTCCCGGCGGTTTCGAAGTATGGGCACATCCTTTCGTGACCTATCGTGTACCAAAAGTTTTCAATTTGAGAATGGATCCTTATGAAAGAGCAGATATTGTATCTGATCAATATTATGACTGGACATTTAAGAATGCATATCTCGTTGGCTGGCTCGGATTCCATGCCGTTGAATTCCTTGAAACTTTCAGGGCATATCCTCCTTCACAACTGCCAGCCAGTTTCTCAGTGGATGGCATAGAAGATGAAATAAATGAAATCAATAGTAAAATTTTGAAGGCACACGCGCCTGTCTCCGGAGGAGGCAATTAAGTTTTAGAATTTTAAAGGTAAATCTTGCCGACAAACAAGGGGCTCTTGGATCCTTGTTTGTCGGTTATTCTTAAGTGTTATTAGGTTAATAATTGGGATCATTTGATATGGCTGTATTAGACCAGGTAAAGGAACTAAAATCAAAAATCCAGCGCGCAATCATTGGCCAGGAAGATGTGATAACAAAAATCCTGATTGGGTTGCTCACGGATGGAAATGTTTTGCTGGAAGGATTGCCCGGACTTGCAAAAACGAGAGCGGTGAAAAGTCTGGCTAAAAATCTCGACTGCAAATTGAGTAGAATACAATTCACTCCTGATCTTTTGCCATCGGACATTACGGGCACCGAAATTTATCAGTCACAAACTCAGGAGAAATTTATTTTCCAGCCTGGTCCGATTTTCAGCAACCTGGTTCTTGCTGATGAAATAAATCGTGCTCCTGCAAAAGTACAGGCCGCATTATTGGAGGCTATGGAAGAAAGGCAGGTTTCTGTTGCAGGAAAAACCCATCAGATGGAACCGCTTTTTATGGTCTTGGCTACAGAAAATCCCATTGAGCAGGAAGGTACTTATCCGCTGCCCGAGGCGCAACTGGATCGATTCATTATGAAAATTGAAATCACCTATCCGGCCCATGATGATGAGATAAAAATAGTCAGGCTGGTTAGAGATGAATCTAAAACTCCCGCAGCCCCATCCACCCCAATTTCGCAACAGGTAATATTCGACGCCAGGAAAGAAATAAATAATGTCCAGGTAAAAGAAGCTGCTGAGAAATACATGGTGGATATTATTTCCGCGACACGATATCCTGAGAAATTCAATAAGGATCTGAGAAAATGGTTGAATTACGGTGCAAGTCCAAGGGGCACTATAGCACTTGATAAATGCTCAAGAGTTGTTGCCTGGTTAGATGGACGCGATTATGTAACGCCGGATGACATAAGATTTATTGTTCATGATGTATTGCGTCATAGAATAATCCTCAGTTACGAAGCCAATGCTGATGGATTGAATTCAAACAAAGTCATCGATGAATTGCTCAAAGTGGTATCAGTGAGTTAACTAATTCGCACAAAAATGTTTGGGTTTAAAAAAAATAGAGAGAAAAAGTTCCCTGTGGAAGTTGTAGTAACCCTGCAGGACCTGATGCGATATGAATACCTCCTACAATCCCGAAACTTATTGCCCACACATCCCGTATACTCTATTCTCGCAGGGAAACATGCATCTAAATTAAGAGGAAGGGGATTGGATTTTGAAGAAGTTCGTCAGTATGTAGCGGGTGATGATATCCGTAATATCGACTGGCACGTTACAGCCCGTACGGGAAAAACTCATTCCAAGGTTTTTAATGAAGAAAAAGAAAGACCCACTTTCATTTTATTGGATCAAAGCAGCTGGATGTTTTTTGGTTCTACAAGATTTGTAAAATCCGTTGCTGCCGCCCATGCTGCTGCAATAACCGCATTTTATACAATCAAGCGCGGCGACAGGGTGGGGGGAATTATTTTCAATGATGAGGGCTACGATTATATCACGCCAAAAAGAAGCAAGAGCCTCGTACAACACCTGC
The DNA here is from genome assembly GCA_003175935.1 of Bacteroidota bacterium. Taxonomy (GTDB): domain Bacteria; phylum Bacteroidota; class Bacteroidia; order Chitinophagales; family Chitinophagaceae; genus PSRI01. The sequence continues at coordinate 19,769 of PSRI01000213.1, read as the reverse complement.
TGCAATGTGTTGTGAACCGAAATATGATTTTACCAGGAAGAAAAAATATTTCGCCCAATACAAAATCATTGAATGAGATGCTGAAAAGAACGCGCTCTTTGGTTTCACATGATTACGTAATAACGATTATCAGCGATTTTTCCATGTTGGATGAAGAGAGCCGACAACATATCAGGAGTTTAAGCAATCATAATGACGTAATCCTCATTCACATTTATGATATACTCGATGAAGCTTTACCGGATGGGAAATTGATTTTGACAAATGGATCCAGACAAATCGCATGGCAGAACAGCAAAAGAAATTGGGGAAAAAAATATCAACAGGTTTTTTCGGATTTAAAACAAAGACTAACTGATGAATTCAGACACTTCCGGGTACCGTTGGTTTTTTTCAATACAGATGAAACCATAGAGGACCAGGTGATGGAAGCCTTGGGTAAAACTTTAAAAAAATAAAACCCCGAAACAAATGGATGAGCAATTTGGAAAATTGATAGAGCCGGAGCCGGTGCGATTTTCATATGGAGCTCCCGGTTGGTATGTGTTGGCAACGTTGTCTTTATTGCTGATTTTATTTGCAGTATGGATCATTCTTAGATACCGTCAGAAAAATCACTACAGAAAAACTGCCTTGCAGTTTCTTGATAATACTTCTCAAAAATTGATTCAGGAAAATAGGCTGGAAGAATTGGTATATGAGTCAAATATGCTGATCAAAAGGATTGCCATGAGCTTTGATGAGAGATCAAATGTTGCAGGCAAAAGAAATCATGATTGGATTGTGTACATCAATACTAAAAGTAGTCCAAACCTTTTTGACTACAAGGATCAAAAATTACTGGAACAAAAAATTTATGCAGCTAACGAAAAGGTTAGTGCTGAAGAAGCCAGAAGCTTCCTTGAGAAAACAAAAAAATGGATCAGAATACACAAGAGGAGGGGATAGATGCCAAATATGCCAAATATGCATTTCGAAATAGAATATAAATGGGTATTCCTGCTTTTGCCACTTCCGCTATTGGCTTACTTGTTTTTGCCGGCTTTAAAAAAGAGGAGAGCCGGCCTCATTTCACCATTTTTCTTTCGAGCATCGGAGGTTTCCGGACAAAAGCCTACAAAGAATGCATGGGTTTCCCCGAGAAATATTTTCGGTTGGTTATCACTTTTAATTTGCTGGGCCTGCTTACTGGCAGCACTTTCTATGCCGCGCTTTGTGGGGCAACCAGGAAAACGTGTGAGGACGGTGAGAAGTTTTTTAATCGCCGCAGATATTTCTTTTAGTATGGCAACAACGGATTGGATTATAGATGGTAAGCGGGTTACGAGATGGGATGCCATGAAATCTATCATGCAGGATTTTGTGAAGAATAGAAAGAGTGATCAAATGGGCCTCGTCATGTTTGGAACTCACGCTTACCTGCAAGCACCGCTTACTACAGACCTTGACGCCATTTCATGGTTGCTCGATCAAACCGAAGTAGGGATGGCCGGGCAAATGACCAGCATTGGTGATGCGATTGCATTCAGCACAAAAGTCTTCAAACAGGATACCGTGAAGCAAAGAATTATGCTATTGCTGACGGATGGTATTGACGCTGGCAGAGAAATACAACCACTTGATGCAGCCCAGGCAGCCCGAAAAGATTCTATAATCATTTATACCCTGGGTATTGGCAAAGCTCACGGAAGCGGTGGATACAATCTCGATGGAAAAACGTTGAAAGATATAGCCAGTGTCACCGAGGGAAAATATTTCAACGCTATGAATGAGGGCCAGCTAAAAGAAGTTTACAAGGAACTGGATAAGCTTCATCCCGTGGAATATGAGGAAGAGGTGAATAAGCCTGTGCAATTGTTATACATGTATCCTTTGGCGGCAGCCCTGATGCTTGGATTAGTGTTCCATAGTGTGAGCGGTATCGTTAGTTTATTTCGAAAGGCAGATTAAATGGGAAACGTAATTGTATAAAAGTGATGCTGGAAGCAATCAGAAATAGCATTTCAAATATCGACTGGTCGCAGTTTCATTTCTTGCGACCTAATGCGCTATATCTGTTTGTTCCACTCGCCGTAATTGTTGTTTTGCTGATACTTGGCAATAAGGAAAAGAAAAAATGGAAAAGATTAATTAGCCCATCTCTAAGACCATTTATGTTTTCCAAAGGAAGCATTTGGGCCATTGCACTGCCGTTAATATTTTTTGTTCTTGGATCTTCATTTGTGATAGCGGGATTAGCCGGACCAACCTGGAAGAAAAAAGAGTTGCCGAAGGAGAAAATCCAGGCCGTTGTACTTATTGCTCTTGATCTTTCAAAATCTATGCTCGCTGATGACATTCCACCCAGCCGGTTGGAACGTGCAAAATTTAAGATCATTGATTTTTTAGATGCAAATCCTCGTGCGCGTGCAGGATTGATTGCATATGCAGGATCAGCACATCCGGTGTTGCCATTTACCCCGGACTATAAATTAATCAAACAACATTCTGGCAGTTTGGTTAACAGGATCATGCCGATACAAGGGACAAATATTCCTGTATTGCTTGAGGTAATAGACTCTCTTATGAAGAAAGTTGCTGCACCCAGCACCGTACTAATAATGACAGATGCAATCAGTTCCGATGATGCAGTACTATTTGAAAATTATTTTCACGGCTCCGTTCACAAACTTGAAATTCTGTTGTTTTCGACGCCAAATGGCGCAAAGGTTCCAGGTTTCCCTAATGAAATTTCAAAGCAGGATCCTTCTGTAGTTGCGAGTTTTTCAAACGACAGTTCCATCAAATTAACGCCACTTACGCTTGATAAATCTGATGTGGCAGGAATAGCAAAAAGAATTTCTCAGAAATTAATTTTTGAACAGGATAAAAAGGAGCAACAGAAAGACTGGGATGATATCGGATGGGTGCTCGTGATCCCTGCATTGATCATCGCCTTGTTTTGGTTTAGAAAAGGTTGGGTTATTCAATGGTGCCTGTTGCCTGTTTCAATTTTTGTATTGAATTCCTGTGGCTTGAAAAGCAAACATCCGGACTGGTGGTATAGTAAGGATTACCAGGGGCAATTATTGGAGAATGATAAGCAATTTGAAGCCGCTGCCGACCGATTTGAAGACGATAAGCATAAAGCTGTTGCCTATTTCAAAGCCGGAAATTATGAAACTGCGGCAGATCTTTTTGAATTGGATAGCAGCGCTGCTGGTTTTTATAACAGGGGGTTGGCACTTGCGGAATTAGGGAGATATAACGAAGCAGAAATTTCTTTTCAAAATGCAATCAACCTGGATCCCGGATTGAAAAATGCCGTGGGTGAGAGTTTGAAAAAAACGAGTACGGCAAGGAAAAAAGCCGATAGCATTTTGAAATATGACACAACTGCTGTTTCAAAAAATGAAAAAACACTTAGTGATAATAAAAAGAAGGATAAAAAAGATCCATTAAAAGAAAGAAAGGCAATTTCTAAAGATGAGGAATTAAGCTCAGATACGAGAGTAAAGAATCTTCCCAAATTTGGCAACAGGGTAACGGATGAGACGCAGAGTGATATTCATACCGCCAAAGAAGCTAAAACCCCTCCTAAAGATTTTAAACCCGGACAGGCCGAAAAACTTGAGTCAAAAATATTATTAAGACAAACCGCTGCTGATCCATCTGAATTTTTGCATCGCAGATTTGAATTGCAGGTTCGACGGTATTATCAAAATCTCAAAAAACCCAAAGAGGCCTGGTAAAGAAATTCACGATATTAATTTCATGTGTTTGTTTTTGCCTGAATACTATGGCGCAATCCTGCTTTGCAAGAGTGTCAGTGGACAGAAAAAGCGTTTACGTGCAACAGCCATTTAAGATCACCATCACGGTTCTCACGGCGACCTGGTATACCGCACCTCTTGATTTCGACAATATTCAAATTCCTAACACTTTCATTCTTCCATTTGATCAAACGGCACCCGGAATGTATACGGTGGGCAATAAGCAATATGCCGGACTTCAATTTTATTTTATTGCGTTTCCGTATAAGGCAGGAAATTTCTCTATCCCTTCGATTAAAATCATAGCAACGACTCCTCCCGAAGGTAGCAGTGAGAGCAGGAAAATCACCATCAAAACGTCTCCGGTAAATTTTATGGTGAAACCTGTGCCTGAGTCGATTAAAAATGATTCCTGGTTTGTGGCAAAAAATGTGACTATTTCTGAAAAATGGAGTAAGTCACTTCAACACTTAAAAGTGGGGGATGTAATTGAAAGAACTATTACTATCAATGCGGCTGGTACACTTCCACAGTTTATCCCCGAAATCCCCGATGAAAAACTTGATTTTGCGAGTATTTATCCACAGGATGCAGATTTGGATGATACGCGTAACGATTATGATGCCAACGGTAGAAGAACACAATCCATCATTTATTTGCTGGAGAAAGAAGGTGATTTCACTATATCCGAAGTGAAAGTCAATTGGTGGAATCCGGGTAACAGTAAAGTATACTCGAAATCGGCCCCTGCTGGCAAAATTCATGTGGAGCCTAATCCAAATCTCGGAATGCTTACAACCATTCGGGATTCTCTTTCTGCATCACAGCCTTCTCCTGGCAAAAAACCCGCTGTAAAAAAAACTGCAGAGATCTGGGGAATGAAATGGTATTGGTTTGTGGGCCTGGTGCTATTTTCCCTTTTACTACTTTATATTTTGATACGCTTTTCATTAATTGTTATTAATCGAATAAGGATTGCTCAATTGCGATACAAATCAAGTGAGGCTTACTGGTTTCGGCATTTTATAAAGTCACCGTCTGACATAAACAGTCTTTTGAAAAATCTTTACCTGTGGTGGGATCGAAAAAATGTGAGCAGCAAATCGGCTTCTATTATTGCGTCTGCAAGAATGGATGGTAATAAATTGATTTCAGATGAGATGGAATCTCTTTATGCTGAAAGAGCCGCAAACAGAGTCAATACAAATTCAGATAGAAAATCTTTTAAGAATTCTTTTGAAGTATATCGAAGATTCATCATGAATAATAAGAATGAAAATGATCGAACTATTAGTGATGATCAATGTCCATGGTAAAGGGTATCTCAACCATAAAAACAGAGTTCATGAAAAAAGGCATTTTACCAATTTTGGCAATTTCATTGTTGTGTCTCATAGTAATATTTACACAGTCCTGCTCCGCTGGTTCAGGGGATACACCTGCCAGGGATAGTTCTTCAGCCAGTGCCGGTACGAAAGATTCAGTTTCCGATCCATTGCCATCATGGAACAATGGGCCACTTAAAACTGCAATTATCACATTTGTTACAAATGCAACACAACAAGGTGCAACGGGATTTATTCCCATCGAAAACAGGATTGCAACTTTTGATAATGATGGAACTTTATGGGCAGAAAAACCTTATGTGCAGGAATTGTTTGCATTTTTCAGGGTGAAACAAATGGTTGCTGCAAATCCGGCGCTCGCAAAAAAGCAACCGTTTAAAGCCGTGTTGGAAGGAGACAAGGCTTTCTTCTCAAAGGGTGGCGATAAAGCTTTAGTAGAGTTGGTTGCAGCAACGCACACCGGGATGACAGAGGATCAATTTGAATCGGATGCGAAAGAGTTTGCATCTACCGTGAAATATCCGGGAAGAAATGTCGCTCTTTCACAAATCACATATGCACCTCAACTTGAATTGCTCGCTTACCTGAGAAAAAATGGGTTTAAAACTTTTATCGTTACCGGCGGCACGATTGAATTGGTGAGAAGCATATCCCAGGATCTGTATGGAATTCCCAGGGAGCAGGTTGTTGGCACAAGTTTCAAATACAAATTCATTGACAGTACAAGGTCGATCTTGCGCGAACCTGCCCTGGACTTTATGAATGATAAAGAAGGCAAGCCAGTGGCAATTCAATTACACATTGGGCAGAGACCCGTTTTTGCCTGCGGAAATGAAGGTGGGGCAGGAGATATCGCAATGCTGAAATATTCCCAGGGTAATAAGTTGCCGTCCTTTCAAATGATTATTAATCACGATGATTCCACCAGAGAATTTTTTTATCAGGAAAAAGACTCTGCTTCGTTAAAAGCTGCTGCAAAAAATAACTGGCACGTGGTAAGTATGAAAAATGATTGGAATAAAATATATCGCGAATAGTTATGTGATGTTTCGGAAACATGAATAATAAGAAATTCATTTTAAATATTTGATTATGCAAATACTTATTACTATTTCGAAGATGGGAAGGACATTAATTACATCTCTGCCGGTTGCAATAGCATTGATTTTGATTTCGGCCCCATCCAGATCGCAATCCACAAAAGATATTGGCTGGCCCAGGCAGGTAACCAAGAATGGAAATGTGCTGGTATATTATCAGCCACAGGTAGACGACTGGAAGGATAAAAAGGAATTATTTGCCCGCGCCGCATTTTCATTGACGCCTAAGGGAGGGAAGAATGTTCATGGAGTTGCTTCATTTAAAGCAGGCACATTGGTAGACAAGGATGCAAGTACAGTTTATTTGCGTGATATCACTGTAACGGATGTACGATTTCCTTCTCTTGGTGCAGATACTGCTGCGATGATGGAGAAATTATTCAGAGAACTCATTCCACTGGGAGGTGAACCCATTTCCCTCGAAAGATTAATGGCAGATGTGCAGGCAAATAGTAATAATTCTGCGAATACAGTCGCAGTCAATAATGATCCGCCTCCAATTTTTTATAGTTCTAATTCCGCAGTATTGTTAATTGTTGACAGCATCCCTGTGATGGTTCCTATTGACAAAACCAAACTTGAGTTTGTAGCTAATGCAAATTGGGATCTTTTCTATGATAAATCTAAAAAGGATTATTATCTGCTCGTAGAATCAATCTGGATGACAGCAAAGGAATTCAAAGGTCCGTGGAAACAAACTCAAACTTTACCTAAGGACATGAGCAAATTACCAACAGGACAAAACTTTGATGAGGTCATCAAAATGATTCCTCCAGAAAGCTCTGCATCAGCCCCAGAGATATTTTTCAGTAATAAGCCAGCGGAGTTAATCCAGCTTAAAGGAGCGCCTGTTTACTCGAAAATTCCAGGCACTCAGTTGTTGTATGTTACAAACACGGAGAACGATCTATTTGTCGATAATAGTAATCAGCGATATTATATTTTATTATCGGGTAGATGGTTTAGTTCGAAAGCCTTTTCAGGACCATGGACTTATGCAGGAAATGATTTGCCAAAAGATTTTTCAAAAATTCCAAAAGATTCTCCAAAAGCAAATGTGCTTGCTTCAGTGCCCGGAACTGTTGAAGCTGCAGATGCAATATTGTTGGCACAGGTACCAACCACTGCAATTGTAAATAAAGCTGATGCTGAAGCGAAGGTGAAAGTGAATTACGATGGAGGCGAACCGAAGTTTGCGAAGATTGAAAAAACAAACATGGAGTATGCTACCAATACTCAGGAAAAAGTAATTAAAGTAGGGGATATGTATTATCTGTGTTTTCAGGCAGTTTGGTTTATGTCGACAAAACCCAACGGGCCCTGGAAAGTTGCTGATACAGTACCGGACGAAATCTATAAGATCCCTTCGGATTCCCCTGTATATAATGTCACCTATGTAACTCAAACAAATGCTACGTCAACAACGGTTGAAAGCAACACTACTGCCGGATATTTCGGTGCCTTCATAATAGGAGTGGGCGTTGGCGCCTGCATAGCTTATGGAACTGGCTGGTATTATCCACCATATTATTATTGGGGACCTGGAATGATGTACCCCATTTACAGGCCCTGGCCATGTACTTACGGTGCCGGCTACGTGTACAATCCCTGGACGGGTGGATATGCAGGCGGCAGAAGAGTATACGGACCTTATGGTGCTGCAGGAACTTCAGCCTGGTATAATCCGGCAACAGGCAGATATGGAAGATCAGCATCAGTGCAGGGTTGGTATGGCGGAAGAACTGCGGCAAGCACATACAATCCATGGACCGGAACTTATGCTTCTACGCGCCAGGGTCACAATCCTTATTCCCAATGGGGAACTTCGGTTGCAACAAGAGGAAATCAATGGGTACAAACAGGTCATGTTTCAAATGCAAATGGAACTACTGCAGGTTATCGTACTTCGGGCGGACAAAGCGGAGTGATTCATACCGGTGCCAATGGAACTGTAGCGAGAGGAACCAATGGTGCTTATGCTTCGCATGATGGAAATGTTTATCATAGAGATTCTAATGGAGATTGGAAAGGATACAATAATAATTCTGGCAAATGGGAGCAGTCAGTTGGAGGATCATCTTCTACGAGAAAGGAATTGGATGGTGCAGCGGAGGCACGTACGCGCGGAGAGACACAAACTCATCAATTTCAAAATTTTCAACATAATGGTGGAGGCAGATTAGGAGGTGGAGGAGCGGGTAGAATGGGTGGAGGAGGAATGAGAAGGAGATAAGTGATTCGCCATTTATTTTACGGTAACATGAAGGGGATTAAAGCAATATGTAAACAGTATTCGAATTAATTTCGGTAATATAGAATTGCGTATGTCTACAGGGAGGAAAGAAGATCAATTTTAATGACCGGACGGCATGAAAAAATTACTGTTCAGACTGATATTTTTATCCATATCATTATTTACCTCTTCTATCGTAAAGAGCCAGGTCTTAATTTCTATTCTCTTTGGAAAAAAATTAAATACTGACAAACTCGAATTTGGCTTGGCAGTGGGAATGAACTATGCCGGCCTCACAAATTTGGAAGCGAAATACCGACCCGGAATAAATCTGGCACTTTATTTCAACTGGAAGATTTCTGAGAACTTCTTTTTTCACCCTGAAGCATCTCCAAAGTTCACTTTTGGAGCCAAAGATATCCAGCCCTATTCGCTAGGTGATCCCGGACTGGATTCTCTTTTCAAAACAGGAAAGGTGAAACGAAGTTTGAAATATATTGGTGTACCATTACTGGCACGCTACAGAGTGAAGGGATTATTTTTTGTTTTGGCCGGTCCTTCAGTAAATCTTCGGGTGAATGCTAATGATGAATTCAAAACTAAAGTAAATGGACAGGAACTTACCTACGAAAACAAAGTAAAAGATCAATACGCTGCCTTCGAAATCGGACTTTCAGGTGGTGTTGAATGGAAATTCAGAAAAGATAAGGGACTTGGTTTGAGCTTGCGATATTATCATGGGCTGACCAGTGTTTTAAGTGACAATGCAGTTCGCCAAAGAAATTCTGCTTTTCAAATCATTATGTCAATTCCAATTGGTGTTGGCAAGAACCCCGAACATGAAACAGCGAAATAATAAATTGCGCCTTCGCGTGAAACATAATTTCTATGCTAAGTATGAAACGGAACTTATTTTGTGTATGTCTGATTTTGATTTCATTTCTATCAAACGCGCAAAAGAAACCTGTCAGCTTCAAAGATTCTCTCGATGGTAAATTTGATGTGAGTGATTATATCATAGAAGCAAATGGTTTTGTTCCCATTCCCTACATTATTACCGAACCTGCTTTGGGAGGATTTGGATTTGCTGTTGCACCAGTCTTCATAAAAAGGAATCCACCATATATTGATACGATAAGGGGGCAAGTTAAAAGAACGCCAGTTGCCCCAAATATCACCGGCGGAGTAGTGGCATATACCCTTAACAATACCTGGCTAGCCAGTGCATTTCGCTCTGGCACCTTAGTAAAACGAAGAATTAAGTATGTGATTGGTGGCGCGTACGCGAATATAAATATGTCTTATTTCCGAAACACTCCCCAGGAAGAGGACAAAGAGTTTGCATTTAATTTTAAAACGATTGTTGGTTTTTTGCAGGCAACAAAGCGAATCAGTTTCTCAAACTGGTATGCAGGGTTTAAATATCTTTTTCTAAATACCGATGTACGGTACAAAGGCACCCTGCCAGATTTCGTAAAATCACAGGAAGTACATAGCACAGTGAGCCAGTTTGGATTAGTTCTCGAACTCGATAACCGGGATAATGTTTTTACTCCTAATAAGGGTGTCAAGGTTCATCTGGATGGAAATATATCTGCGAATTTTCTGGGAAGTGATTATGAATATTACAGACTGAATTATTACATGTACGCATACGCGCAATTTTCAAAAAAATTTGTGGGAGGCTGGCGTCTCGATGGACAACAGGCATTCCAGGATCCTCCCTTTTATTTACTACCATATATAGATATGCGCGGAGTCCCTGCTTCGCGATACCAGGGACAGGCTGATATTCTTACAGAGCTTGAAGGGCGCTGGGATGTTGTTCCGAGATGGAGCATTGTTTTTTTTGGTGGTACCGGCAAAGCATTTGATGAGTGGAATGAGTTTGGTTCTGCTAAATGGATTGTAAGTGGGGGAACAGGCTTTAGGTATATGTTGGCCCGCAAATTTGGATTGAGAGTAGGAATTGATTTGGCAAGAGGCCCTGAAACCTGGGCATATTATATTGTCTTCGGAAGCAACTGGCTAAAATAATTCTTGCATTGCTTCATGAAAGCATTTATGATTTTGAAATTATTTTTCCTGCACAATTAACAATGAAATCACAGTGACTGAGCAGCGAAAAAATTAAAAAACTTTATAATTTTTTTTGGCGTTGTTTCATCAAATTGCCTATCTTCATAAAAGATATCTGATACAATTGCATCCCTGTTGAAGTCTCCTTCAATAGAATATTAAGGTTAGTTCCTCTTTAGTAGCATGAATTCTCTTTTGAATTTCAACACAATGGGAGAAATTCCTCATTACAGAATCTTACCCGACCGTACTTCTTTAATTACCTACTGATTTTTTATTGAGATATCTTTTGCTTAAGGAATCTCAAGGTTGACTTCTGATTTAGTACAAGTGAATATTGTACAGAGCATCGTTTTCTTATATCCATGAAACCGACTACCAGTCCCATTGCCGGGTTCTGGAAACTCCTAACGCTAATAATTTTCACTTCATCCCTTGCCTTGAAATGGGCTGTTAAATTATTGCATGGTTCCAATGCATGGAATCATTCATAAAGCTGTCCGCGCAAAATCCAATTTTTGAAAGCCGATTATTTCCAGATTAATGATTCCGATTAAGTAGTAGCAGAAAAAAGAATGACAGATTATTAACCACTAAAGAATTGGAAATGAAAAGCAGTAACCTACACCAAAACCGACCAGTCATGGAATCCGATGAATTATTATTTGAATTATTAAAAAATAATGATGAAGCGGCGTTTGAAAAACTTTACCTGAAATATTATGATTCACTGGTAAGGTATGTTGGCATGAGCATCCAGGACAAATATTACAGTGAGGAAATTGTCCAGGAATTTTTTATGCAATTATGGATGAAAAAAAGTTATTTGAAGATCCAGCATTCAGTCTCATCTTATTTATATCGTTCCATACGGAACAAAATCCTGAATCATTTTCGGGATCAGTCCACCTATCAAAAATATTTTTTGCTCACAGATGTTCCTGATATTTATTATGATACAAGTGGCATGGAAATCATTGAGCATAATGAATTGGAAAGAAAAGTGACGCATCTCATTCGTAAAATGCCTGAAAGGTGTCGTGAGGTATATGTGCTCAATCGGCAGAAGCGTTTTTCCATTCGCAAAACTGCACAAATCTTAAGCAGGCCCGTAAACACTGTCGATAAACAGGTGCGCCGCGCAGTTTCATTTTTACGGGAACATTTGGCACCTGTAGCAAACTAAAAGAAGATTTCTCGCAAAGCCGCGGAGGTCCGCAAAGACGCCTGCGCCTTAGCGACCCTTTGCGAGATGCCTTTCGGTAATTCCCAAATGGGACTCGTGATATTTTTTTTAAATTGCAATATGATAGCAAAAACTCCATCGCCGCCGTATTATGCGGTGATATTTACTTCTTTGAAATTTCCAGAGAGCGAAGGTTACCACGAAATGGCAGAACGAATGGCAGAGCTGGCCGCGACCCAGCCAGGGTATCTTGGATATGAATCTGCTCGAGACGAAATTGGAATTACAGTTTCTTATTGGGAAAATTTGGATTCAATTAGGAACTGGAAACAAAATCTCGAACACTTAGAAGCTCAAAGAAAAGGGAAAGAGAATTGGTACGTACAATACAAAGCCAGGATTTGTAAAGTGGAAAGAGATTATGGATTTGAGTTGGCGCTTGCAACTGAAAAATCCAGGATTTCGAAGTAAAAATTCTGTGACTCCTCTTACATCGTTCGGTCCCAATAATCTTTTAGATCCGGATTTACTTCGGGTTTCATGATTAATTGAAAAGTAGGACCATATGCCAGTATGGTTTCTTGTCCATCTTGCTGATTTACTGAAACTAATTCAGGTTGGAACGGGAAATCTAAAATTTTGAACCAATCCCCTGTGCTAAGAATGTAATCTTTATAAAATCGATCCGGATCTTTAGCGGTAGTTCGAATTCTCCAGTTGGCCATGATATCTTCACCAGGTCCATTGGGATCCTGCTTATGATAAACTGTCATAACATTTTCTGCTAAAAATGAGGGTATATTTCCTCTTAAACTGAATCTGATTACACTTCTTTCATTTGCTCCTTCCTGAATAAAAGGTCTGGTAATATCATTACTCTCAATATAGTCTAACGGTATGGAATACTCTAAGTCAGGTTTACTGAGGTAGAAATATTGTCTTGTGTTCCCTTCAATAATCAATCCCCAGCAATCGTCAGGGATTTTTAATTTTACTGGCTTAGCAATATTAAACTCCATTGGCATAATATTCGCCAAAACCACGATGTCACTATCCTGCAGATAGCGCGGAGTTCCGTAGTAGAGCGGTAGGGTATTGATCGTAGTACCATTCATGCTTTGAGTGTCTTCGAGAATCAAATCTGGTGTAATTGAAGCGTGCCGCCTCGACATATATCCATATCTGCCAGGGAATCCAATTTCGTTTTTCAGTGTATAAGTCTTACTTTCTTCATTGTAAACATTCCTTCCGATTCTCACCGTATTTGGACCTTTCAATTCATGCACAGTTCCAGTAAACATTTCCGTGAAATAGCCCCAGGGCTTCGCTATTTCATCAGGTTTTTCAAGTTCGTCTAAATATTTTTTTATTCTTTGAAGGCTATATTTTACTCTTTCATATCCAAAAAGGTCCTTGACAAAAATGAAACTATCAAATGCATTCTTGAAGTAAAAATCAGCTTCCTGCAATAGTCTTTTTACATTTCCTTTCTCAGATGGCTTATTGGTCCGATAAGTTGCTTCTGATACAATTCCCAAATGCTCGGATAGTCTGGCTATTCTTGGATGATCTTTTGTTTCATTATAGCATGTCAATGCATCAATAAACATTTCGCGTGCCCGCTCCACTCTTCCCCATTTCAAATAAACAGTTCCAAGGCTTTCTGTTACAATTCCAATTAATTTTCTGTTATCCTTGATTTGCGGGTCGGCCAGCATTCTTGTCAATTTATCCCGGGCATCAGAAAAAATTCCTTTTTCTTCCAGTGCTTTTGAAATAAGTAAACCAGTTTCTATAACCGATGCGGTTTCACCTAAAGTAGAATAGATCGCTTCTGCAGACTTCAACAAATCGAGTGCCTTTTGATAATCTTTAATTTCCATGCTTTCATAGTGCATGGCAACCATTTGTTTCGCCTCAGTGAGTTTGGAATCCCTTTCTTTACTTAATCGATCTTTTTCAAGAGATTCCAATTTTGATTTGAGAATGGGTTCTTTTAATGAATCGTGGCTAATTTCATAATATTCTGAACCATATGCATCGGTCTCTTTTTTTACCAGTCTCGCCACAAGAAGTTTTTGCAGAAGTAAATCATTGCCCTCAAGGATATCCATGACTCTTCCCTGTGGAAGACGAACTCTTACGTTTTTTTCCATTAAATTATTTTCCAATAATTTCCTGGTCAATTTTTGTTCTTCAGGAGTTCCGATACCTGCAACCTGGTTTTCGTAATAATTTCTCAATACAGTTTTTGTTTCAGAATTGGCATCAAAAACTGTTGTTGTAATTTCTGAAATATTCGGTTTTGCTGTATCCGTATATGAGTTCTTAACCAAATCTTCAATATACCTGCAAATAATTTGAAGTTGATAGGTAGCGATTTCTCCCGTGGTTTCATCTTTCAAACTCTTTACTATTCTTCCCAATGCATCTTTGGAAAATGTGAAGATTGAGGAGTCGAATCTTCCGGGATCATCCACCAATGCGGGTTTGCAAATCGCCTCTTCGGCATTAGAATCATTCATGGGTAAAAGCTGAAAACGTTTGCTCAACAAACCAGGGATAACTTTATCTACTTTTTGCAGGTCAGAAAGATGATCAGATCGAATCGCAAAAATAAATTTCATCGGTGGCTGCGAGGCCCATGCGTATTGTTCATCCGTTCTGTCTTTTCTTTCTATTTTCAACAGTTGATCATTTACCCGGGAAGGGGCGAGATCATGAATAAGTTCAGATAACTCCATAATAAAATCATTCACCTGCTCTTTGGGATAATTAAACAATTCTTCAAACTGATCGAGAATGATTACAGGCGTTGCTTTATTAGGGAACTGAGATGATTTTACGCACTCCCAAACGTGGTTAGGCATTTCGCCAAATGGAGATTTATTTATTCCTGTAAATGGATCAAAAGCTTTTTTGAAAATCTGCAAGGGCGTTCCGGAGTCCGCACCTCTGGTTTGTGTGAAAAGAATATTTATAGGAAAATAGCCATTGGCCCTGAGTAATGGTACAGTTCCGGCATTTAGCAAAGAACTTTTCCCAACCCCTGAGTTTGCAAATACAATTACAACCTGTGATTTCCTTACCTGGAAAAATAATTCTTCTTTTTCCCGATTTCTGCCAAAGAAAATATCAGATTGTTCCTGGCGATATGGCCATAAACCAGGATACCTGTCAACTTTTGGTATGGTATTCGGATCACTCAAGCTTCACTAATTTAGATTCATTCATTTAAAATTCAGGCTAGCTTTTCATAGGCGTCAAGCAGGATTTTCACAAATGTTACCAGGTTTTCATTGACGAAATACAGCTTATATTCCTCCTCAAAATAATCCACATTCATTTCATTAAATTTCATGGCGCCGCAATGGAGAGAAACTAAATTCTGCTGATCCACATTTAATTCTAAGATTTTATTAAAAAGTATTTTAAAATACCACTGGTCAAAATCAAAACCCAGAAATAAATATTTTTTCTGACTGTCAAACATCTTGATTACATATTCATTGAGAGGGGGATAATCGCCAGTGACTTTTGTATTGAATCTTAAAAAATCAGAGTCAGTATACAAAATGGATGAAGGCTTTTCAAAAGTCCCAAACAAATTGTATAACAAACATTGAGAATCTCCCGGAGCAGGATTTTCGAATTCAAGCCCTGCATTATTTTCAAGTGTATACGAAGCAATAAGGCAACTGTCTTTTTTTGCTTTGTTCATTGTTGTCGCAAGTATGCTGTCTGGATTGGTATTTATGACAAGCTTCCATGGAATTTTTGCAAGCTGGTCCATTACCGCAGTATCAATTTTAAACCGCCTGGTGAAATCCTCGTACAGTTTTATTGCTTCATCGGCAATTTCAGCGGAGTTATTGGTAACAGTCTTTTTATACCGTTGCACCATATAGCTGATATTCTCGCTCTGAGTTTGATCGTAATATTTATTTTTTTCATCCAGCAGCATTCCAACCTGTTCGGCCAACCTTTCATTGAACGTTTTTGTTACATTATCTTCAGTAATGGCCAAAACTCCGGGACCAAGAAATAAAATGCATTCTCCCGTTTTGATTGCCTTTACTATATTTTCCAATTGAACCGAATATCCTTTTTTTAATTCTTCAAGTTCAGTTTTCAATTGTTCATCATCATAGTCTTTTATTATTGCGGTTAGGAAATCAGACAACCGGTCTTTCTTATCAACAGTTTTGAGTACGGCAAACCATTTTGAAATCGGACTTCCTATCAGTTCCACATCTGTATCTTTCACCTTTACCTGGGCACCATAAGGTTCCCAGTCAGTGATTTTTACTTTCGGTGCAATCAGTCTGGCTAATTCATGAATTTTCTTTTCGGTTAATTCAGCCATAAAACAATCGGTTAATTAATAATTTTCAAACCCTTTAAAGCGGCCGCGATTTTCTTAATATTCACTCCCTGGTTGCTGTAAATTGTTTGGTTTTCAAAATCTTTTAATGAAGTATCCCCGCCTTTCCTGTGCAGCGCCACAACTTCCCAGTCAGAATTAAAAACCGGCGAACCTGAAGACCCTCTAAGTGTATCCGTCAGGTAATTAATATTGTCGTCGTCAACACCTACCACAATGTTGTGGTAAACGGCAATTTGTTTGGGCCCACCTTCAGGGTGTTGTACAATGTTTACGAAGTCTTTCACCTCAACCTTCGCAGAACTGAACTCAAGTGAACCATATTTTTTGTTTGCATCACCATTTAACTTAGCGCAGGACCAATCATCGGCTTTGCTTGTAAAGAAATGTCCAACACCTACAATTAGTCCAAATTCTTCGATGTCTGCGTCAATTCCCTGCATGGTTTTCTGCGCATTGAATTGTACAACTGCAATTTTTGCACTTTCTTCATTTGGCAGTACATGGTTATTAGTGATGATCCAGTTATTATCAATTAAAAAACCCGATCCCTTTCCACCATTTACCAAAATTCTTACCACTGCTTTTTGTGAACGAAGGCCCTTTTCAAGAAAGCTTACAGGTAATAGCGTACTTCTTTCACCAATGATTCTTTGCAGTTCTCCGGACTCTGCCTTGAAATCTGATTTTACATCCCCATCTGCAATAATTGGGAAATATCCTGTATTAAGATTATCTCTCAAATCCTCAATAGTTTGTTTAATTGCAGGATCTGCAGAGCCCCCACGTTCATTAGGATTTAATATTTGATTTATAAATGGAATCATCTTTCCCTGATCATTCACTCCTCGTAACAGTTTATACCAAAAGGTAATCGGGTTGCCGCTCAACTCAAATACCAGTGTGTTCACACCGGCTTTTTCTGCGACAGCCTCAGGTTCATCAATATTGCGACGGTAAAGTCCAGCCAGAATATAGTTGAGACTGGTTAGATTTTGATTCCATTCTATTTTCATATTCTTAGCCACTTGAGGTTTTTTTATTGCTGCAGTAGCGGCTTTTGAAGTCTGAGCCACTTTAGCATTTTCCCCGTTAAATTGTTTTTTGATAACATTCTTCAATGCATTTGATGCTTCGGGCATCCTCAAGATTTCATTAAAGAATTTTTCCTGGGTGGGTTTATCCAAATCTTCCAGGTCTTTCTCTTCGTGATCCAGTAATTCCTGCAGTTTTGATGAATTTTGAATCAATTGTTGCAATTCCGTTTCAAACATTTCTCTTTCATCTTCACTAATTCCCAATTCTTCGAATACTTCAAAAGGACTTATTTCTGATAAAATCTGGAAGAAAAGTGAAAATGAGATTTTGTCTTTTTCAGCTTTCTTGAGTTTGGATTTATCCGGAGCGATTTTCAGCATTTCGTTTGCCTGGAGAATTCCGTTGCCGAAATAGATTTCGATGTCTTTGTCCTTACTGTTTATTTTTTTCAATGCGGTGGAAAACATCGCATTTCTAATTGCTTCCGGTTTCATCCAGGCTTCGGGTAGGGCTTCGAGTAAGTCGTAATATTTTTGATAATAAATTGCGGCAGCTGACGCGACCTGGGGAGTGGCCGAGGATGTTCCGGCGCCCCCCAGACTTATCACATCTCTGCAACCCATTCTTGCCCATGGCACATTGGGTGTGAATGCTGCAATAGCTGTTTTCATAAATTTTCTCGGGCCAAAATTACCCTGCATCTCTTTTATGGTTTCGAGAGCAAATGTTTTGTAATAAGGTGAAAAATCGTAAGTGACACCACAAGCAGCAACAACTCTGTTGAATCTTGCAGGATAAACCAGGGTTCTTGGGGTAGATCTTCCGAAATTATTTCCGGCTGCTGAAACAATGAAGATCCCTTTCTCATAGGCTTCGTTCACCTTATCGGCCCATAATTTTGATGCACTGCCACCCATACTCATCGTAACAATATGGCACCTTTTGGAAGGATCATCATAAAGTGAGATCACATAATCCAATGCTTTTGCAAATGCACTGTTTTTAAAAAGAATTACACTGTCTGAAATTCTTATCGGAACAATTTCAATATTTTTTCTAAGGCCAATACTATCCTTGAAATTCCAATCCTTTTCGTCGAGCACACTTCCTGCAAGCAATCCCAGGGTACCTGTTCCGTGACCGGGCATTTCTAATAAATCATCGTGGTATTTATCTACTGCACTAAAAGGAGTTTTATCATCCACAAAATTTCTTTCGAGGTCATGTCGGATTAATTTATCATCGTAGCAAATATGAGTGGGATCATATCCAGTGTCAAAATGCGCGATCCTGATTGTATTATTCAAGCCGGCAACTGATTTTCGTGCTGAGCTTAGTTGGCTAAAATCATCGCCAAGGTGCCAGACTTCATTGAGCGCATCTCCGGTTTTTTGAGTGGGGAAGGGCCAAAGTGAATTATAGCCCGCATATTTTTCACAAGGGCTCAACTTTTGAAAACTTTCCAAATCTGAATCATCTGCTAACGGATTTTGAAAATGGTAGTCGGATTCTAAATCAGCTTCCACAAATCCTAATTGGGGATCCTGCTTTTTTAATTCATGAGCCGTATCCCAGGGATTCGAGTACTCGTCACTAATCTTAATTTGTGGACTTTCTTCTCCACGAAATATTTCTTCACCACCCTCATCTTTTGTAGAAGAATTGGACTGCTTTAATTCGATGATAAGGTTATTTTGGTAGACAAGCATGGATTAAAGGTTATCTTCCGGAAAACGACAATTAAACCAGTGCCTCAAAAATCGGGTAGTACGGCGATGATCAGCCTTCTGAGGGTATGTATCGGGGAGGTTTTCAAATATAGTTTTTTAAATTCATTTTTTCCCTTGCCTCAATGTGGGTATACGGGTCGGTGAAGGTGGAGAATTTGGTACTGTGCTGGTAGATCCTGGAGGAATGGATGTAACTCGCTTTAATGCTTTTATTTTGAGCTAATCTTGAAGGTTTAATTATCAGGAAACATTATTTTACATTCCAATCCCTTACGATTATTTAGTAAACCATTTGCAATGCCCAGAGTACTTTTATTCCTCTTTTTTTTAATTGTCAGCACTACATGTATTTCACAGGTAAAATTAACAGGACTCCTTACCGAAAATCGAATCAATCCCGTAGGCCTTGATGCTGATCATCCCAGATTTACCTGGCAAATTGTAGCCGACAGAAAAAACCTGCATCAGACAGCCTATGAAATTGCCGTAAATGAAACTGGTGTGAAAAAGTCTGTATGGGGTTCAGGAAAAGTCATGTCCGACCAGTCCGTACAGGTTCCCTACGGAGGACCCAAACTTCAACCGGGAAAAAAATATAGCTGGCAGGTAAAAGTTTGGGATAATTTTAATCGAGAATCGGGATGGTCTGAATCATCGGTTTGGCAAACGGGATTCTTTGATACTTCTTCATGGAAGGCGAAATGGATTGAACCTGGTTATACAGAAGATGCCAGTCGACCTTCCCCACTTTTCAGAAAAGAATTTACTTCAAATAAAAAAGTACAAAGTGCAATTGTTTATATCACCTGCCACGGCTTGTACGAAGCAACAATTAACGGCCAGCGTATAGGGGACTCATATTTAACACCAGGATGGACCTCTTACAACAAAAGACTGCAATACCAGGTTTATGATGTTACT
>PSRI01000166.1 GCA_003175935.1 Bacteroidota bacterium | reverse complement strand
CTTACAAATTCTATCAATCCTCCTGACTCAATTCCATTTACAAATTGAGAGTGTAACCTCCACCTGGTTATGGGATATAAAAACATTTCACCTTTGGGATCATCCCTGTCATATTTTGCTCTTATATGTTTGAGTTTCGGTTCAATGGATGCAAGCGTTGCATTTTCCTTTAGCCGAACAAAAGTTTGGGTAGAGTTATTTCCCCAAT
This sequence comes from Bacteroidota bacterium, assembly GCA_003175935.1. Taxonomy (GTDB): domain Bacteria; phylum Bacteroidota; class Bacteroidia; order Chitinophagales; family Chitinophagaceae; genus PSRI01. Next base: position 17,166 of record PSRI01000166.1, on the reverse strand, counting down.
ATTCATCGTCTCCACCATTCGCCCGCATATAGGCCCAGGGTAAGACGTATTCAAATTCGAAACGGGTATTATTAGGAAGATCCTTCATTACACCCGTTACAGTGAAATTGTCTTTATTATCCATCTTCAACACTTTACCCATCGGGTCTTCATCACCAAAAAGTTTACGGGCAAGTTTTTGTGTAAGCACAATTGAATACAACCCATTTAATGCTGTATGTGGATCACCTTTAATGAATGGGAAATTAAATACGTCAAAAAAACTTGAGTCTGCAGTATTGCCCTGTACGCTGAGTTTTTTTTCACCGTACGCGAACATGTTATTGCTCTGCCAGTTCATCCTCGCGGTATACTCTACTTCAGGATAATCTTTTTGAAGCGTTTTAGCCAGGATCTTTGGTGTTGTAGCCCATGATTCTAATTTTCCGCTGAATACCGCACGGTTCCACGCTTCATAAATCCTGTCTTTATGCGGATGGAACTGATCATAGCTCACTTCATTCTGTATCCAAAGGAGTATTAAAATGGCACATGCCATTCCAATAGCCAGACCAGTTATATTGATGAGAGAAAAGAATTTGTTTCTCATCAAATTTCTGTAAGCAACTTTAAAGAAATTTTTTACCATGCTTTCCGATTAAAAAGTCAAAACTTACTTGCGCCTTTGCGAAACTTAGTGTCTTTGCGTGAAACTATTCTGTTCGTAATGATTTTACCGGATTCGAAATCGCTGCCTTGAATGCCTGGAACCCAACTGTAATGCATGCGATAAGCATTGCAAGAATTGCAGCAAACACGAAAATCCACCAGGAAATATGAATACGATAAGCGAAATCCTGCAACCATTTATTCATCGACCACCACGCAATTGGAAATGCGATTATTGCGGAGATCAATACGAGCCAGAGAAAATCTTTTGAAAGCATCCCTATGATATTACCAACAGAAGCACCAAGTACTTTTCGGATTCCAATTTCACGCCTCCTTTGCTCAGCTGCATAAGTAACAAGCCCAAATAAACCAAGACATGCTATGAAAATCGCCAGTATGGCGAACGACACAAATATTTTTCCGATTCTTTGTTCTGAATTATAAATATTATTGAAATCGTCGTCCATGAATGAATAACTGAATGGCTGGCTTGGCGCCATTCGGGTCCAATCGCTTTCTATTTTCGAAATAATTCCTGTAATATTCGCAGTATTTAATCTAAATGCCATACTACCGTTTTCCTGACTCAGGAACAAAACCAGTGGACTTACCTGTTCTCTCAAAGAATTAAAATTGAAATCTTTCACTACCCCAACCACGTGAAATTGTTTGGATCCGGGAGCAGGAAAATTCGTCAGCGTATAAACGCTTTTATTAATTGGATCAGTAAAACCAAATAATTTGGCGGCAGATTCATTTAATATCACCGCAGTGGAATCCGTCTGAAATTCTTTAGAAAAATTTCTTCCCTTGCTCATTTTCATTCCAAGTGTCGGAATGTAATCTTCATCAACTCTCCAATTTTGTGCTGATACTGCCGTTTTTTGATTGAGTGAAGCATCGGGGAAAAGTGGATTGTCTGTTCTCCACCCGGATGTGGGTAAGAATCCGGTCATGGTGCCGGACTGCACGCCATTAATTTTGAGAACATCATCCTTAAATGCTCGAGCCTGATTTCCCAGCGCACTGGTTCCTTTAATAACAAGTACCTGTTCACGGTTAAAACCTAAATCTTTATTTCGGATATAATTTAGCTGAGTATAGATGATGATTGTTCCGATAATTAGTACAATGGAAATAAAAAATTGAAATACCACCAATCCACCACGTAACCATTTATTTTTGAAACCTGCTGCAAGCTTGCCTTTCAAAACCACAATAGGCTGAAAAGACGAGAGGACAAATGCAGGATAACTTCCAGCCAGTAGGCCTACAACAATAACAAGGGCAATCAAACCCAATACGATCCATGGCCTGGAAAGCAATGCCATCTCAATATGTTTACCCGACACCTGGTTAAAATAGGGGAGTAGGGCCCATGCAATTAGAAGTCCAATGATCATCGATACAAAACACAGAAAGGTGGATTCAGTTAAAAATTGAGAAATAAGATTATTCTTGAGCGATCCCAATACTTTTCTAACGCCAACTTCTTTTGCTCTGTTTGAAGATCTTGCTGTAGAAAGATTCATGAAATTCACGCATGCTATGAGCAAAATGAAAATGGCTATCGCAGAGAAAATGTATACATACTGAATGCTGCTGTTTGCTCCCAGTTCTGCAGTTTTATTTGATTGAAGATGAATATCAGTAAGGGGTGTTAGTGATAAATTATCGTGATTTCCCGATTTCTTAAAATCCTCCATGTTTACCTGCATCAATTGCATAGCCTGTGGAGCAACATATTTCTCCAGCATCACATTGATCTGCTCCGTAATGAATTTTATATTCGCATCAGGCTTTAAAACAATATAGGTACTATGATTGTTACTTAGCCAGTTTCCAATTTCCCAACTTTCAATGGCGCCATTCATTGCAATGAAAAAATCGAAATTGAAATGCGACTGTTTCGGAATATCTTTTAAAACACCAGTTACCTTAAGGTTGATACTGTCATTTTTAATAAGCGTTTTCCCTACTACGTTAGTAGCCCGATCGAAATATTTTTTTGCAATGGTTTCGGTAATAACGACTGAATTTGGATCTTTTAATGCTGTTTGGGGATCACCTTCAATCATTGGAAGTGTAAAAACATCAAACAATGTACTATCCGCATAAACTACTTTGTCTTCATTGAGATTTACATTTCCTTTTCGAACCAGCATACTTCCATATGGTCTCATCCTCGCTGCTTGCTCCACCTGCGGGAATTCTCTCTTAAGCGTGGGACCCAATGGTTCGGGAGCAACTGCTAAAATAAAATGGTTGCCTCCAAATTGTATGTCGGCATCCACGCGGTAAATACGTTCTGCTTTTTTGTTGAATCGATCGAAGCTTAGCTCATCAATTACATAAAAAGTAATGAGCAAACAGGTAGCGAGTCCAATGGAAAGTCCCAGGATATTCAGTGCAGAAAAACCTTTATTCTTCCAGAGATTCCTGATCGCTGTTTTGAGATAATTCTTGAGCATGTTTTTATATTTTCTTTCCGTATATGCGGACCGAAACTTAAATCACCAGGAGCCCTGCCATTGTCCAGGGTTGATCACGATCAGCGTACCCAAGTTCTCCTTTGCTTTGCTGCATGTTCTTAGCAGGTATTGCTTGCGTATTGATTGGATTGCATTTTGATTCTGCAGTAACTTTTTTTACAAGCACAATCATGAATGCCAGTAAGAGCGCTCCGGCAAATACTTTTCGTCCTACATTAAGTATCTTACTATTCATAGCTCTCGTTTTATTAAATTATAGTTCTTCTTTCCTTGCTTTGATCTTTCATAGAAAAAATATCCCGTCCTGAATGTTGTTGAATAGTTTACCGATTCATTCGAGCAATAAGCGTTGATTGAATTAAGATGTATGTAACTGTAACCAAATCCAGCTTTGGTTAAATAATTGAGGATTTGAATTTTTCTTATTTCGCGGTTTTTTTTCTGGACGTGCGTGCAAACGGATTTATTTAAATTCTTGTTGCTGAATATTTCCTGATGATGTTCTGAGGCCCGATGCGCATCGAAGCGATTTATACTTGTATACACGCTTTCGATCGGAATGATGTTACCTGGCAACAAAAGGGAATTATTTTTTGTGTTCTGGTCAAAAATATAATTGGCAATTGGAAGCATTGCTGTTATTCCAATTGCCAATAGAGAAAGATTTATCGAAGAAAAATATGCGCTCTTACTCAGGTTCCGCCATCCGCTGTATATTAAATCTCTTAGCATATAATCTGAGTTAACAAAATTTGTAGCTCCTGCCTCTCGGCAACATGAAAAATCACGGTTACATCCTATGTTGTTGGTTGGCGATTCTTCGATGCCTGGATCTGATTTTTGCAGATCAGGAATCAGGATTAGTACTACTCACAGCTAACTGCAAACTATTGCAGCTAACTATACCAGGATATTCTCGGTTACAGTTTGACCGTCAAGCATCCTAATGATACGATGACTGTATCTCGAATCGTGTTCTGAGTGCGTTACCATTATGATTGTGGTTCCCTGTTCGTTAAGGTCAGTGAGCAATTGCATCACTTCATTACCATTACTTGAATCAAGGTTACCAGTAGGCTCATCCGCAAGAATCAGCTTCGGGTTATTAACTACGGCGCGAGCTACGGCTACACGTTGCTGTTGACCACCCGATAATTGCTGAGGATAGTGATTGCGCCTGTGCATGATTTGCATCTTATCCAAAACAGTTTCCACTCTTGCCTTTCTTTCACTGGATTTAACCCCGGTGTAGATCAACGGCAACTCAACGTTTTCAAATACGGTGAGCTCATCAATCAGGTTAAAACTCTGGAATACGAATCCAATATTTCTCTTGCGCAGATCTGCCCTTTTTCTTTCGTTGAAATGTGCGACTTCAATACCATTAAATAAAAAGCTTCCTGAATCTGGATCGTCCAGCAGTCCGAGAATGTTCAGAAGGGTTGATTTACCGCAACCTGAAGGGCCCATAACTGCAACGAATTCACCTTCCTTCACTTCAAACGAAAGCTTGTTCAAAGCAACCGTTTCCACTTCTTCAGTACGATAAATTTTTTCGAGGTCTTTGATTTTAATCATTTTTTTAGGTTTTGTAGTCTGAGCCTGCTTTCCCTGCGTAAGAGAATTTAGAGCTGCTGAATTATTAATATAGCTTTTTGCATTCGATGTTTTATCCGCGTGCGAACAGGCACGCACCCCTCAATCCTTAGTTAGCACCAACTCCTGGTAATTTTGATAATTTTCATAGCTCGACGTTACCACTTTGTCGCCGGGGTTCAAACCATTCAATACCTGGTAATACTCCGGGCTCTGAAGTCCTAACTGAATGTCCACTCTGTACGCTGTTTTTCCATCTTCCGATACTTTAAAGATCCAGTTACCGCCTGTCTGTTGATAAAATCCTCCCTTTGGTAAAAGAACAGCATCAATTTCCGCGCTAAGGGTTAAATTAATCTGCAGTGTTTGTCCTCTTCTGATTCCTTGCGGAACATCACCTACAAATTCCATGTCGACCTGGAACCTGTTATTAGTTACCTGCGTAAAAACCTTTTTGATTTTAAGTTTATACGTTTTGTTCGCAAAAGTAAAATCGCCCATCAGTCCGTTGTAAATCCTCGAAATATAATGCTCATCAATTTCCGCTCTAACTTTATAACCACTCAATACATCTATTTGTCCAAGTCTTTCTCCCTTCGGTTTATTTTGTCCAATCTCTGCATCCAAAGAAGTAAGTTGTCCATCAACCGGTGCTCTTACCACCAGATCTCCTACTTTTTTCCTTGTCAGCTCCAGCGCATTTTGCGAACCCTGCGCCAGTAATTTTGCCTGCTCCAGACTCTGCTTGGTAGATATGGAATCCTGTTTGAGAATCTGTTCTGTCAGGTTTTTTTTCTGCAACTGATAATTATAATCGTTTTCTGCCTTTTTGAATTCCTGCAATCCAATCACTTTCTGATCGTATAATCTTTTGTCTAAGTTGTAAATCCTTTCTGCTTCCTTGAGGGCATTATCAACGTCTGTCATTTGTTGCAACTTGGTAACCGTATTCTGCTGAGCTGCGTTGCGTGCGATCTGCATTTGGGTAATCAGGTTATACACCTGTGTCTCCTGGGTTACCAGATTCAATGCCAGGTCTGGATTTGATAATCTCAGAATCGGCTGATCTTTTTTCATGATGGCACCATCTTCCACAAACTTTTCCTCTACCCGGCCACCTTCAGTAGCATCCAGATAAATAGATGTAATGGGAAGAACTACGCCATTCACGGGTATGAATTCTTTAAACGGCCCTTTTTTGATTTCACTGATCTGGATTCTGTCGATCGGCGCGTTGACCCTTGATTTACCAGCAGTTAATAAATAACTCGCTGTGATTAAACCAATAACAGCTACAATTCCGCCGATTGTAAGTAATCTTTTAGTACTCCATTTCTTTTTTGCGATGACCCTGTCCATGTTTGTTTGCTTTCAGCTTTTGTTCAATTTCCTTTTTATTAATTACGCCCGGCTAAACGGGCGGACTTTTTTAAAAAGCCACCCGGTGTAAAACATCGGGCGGCCTAAATCAACAACATAGAGAAACTCTGCATTTAGCTTTACAACTTGGTGCCAGAATCTAACTGCGATGATTTACAATTTCTTAGTTATAATCAATCTACGAAGTTGTTCGTTAGCGATACACAAGGTGTCCGCTTTCGATACAACAGAATTCCGCACATTTAACCTAAAAAATTAATTGCCACACCCTTGTAATTATGGTATAATTGCGGTAAAAGAATGTTGCATCAAATGAAAAGTTTTTTTAGATGATATTGAAGAATGCAACCATACTGGTTATCGATGACGATCCAGATGTATTAACGGCTGTTAGATTATTACTGAAGACTGAGGCCAAAGAAGTGATAACCGAAAAGAACCCTGAGAATCTGCGATGGTTACTTTCCAAGGAATCTTTCGACGTGATTTTGCTTGACATGAACTTTACCAGTTCAATCAATACTGGTAATGAAGGAATTTTTTGGCTCAAGAAAATCAAAGAGTTTGGTTCCAATGCCGCGGTTATCATGATCACTGCATATGGAGGTATTGACCTCGCAGTAAGATCTCTTAAAGAAGGTGCCGCCGATTTTGTGGTGAAACCATGGCACAATGAACGGCTGATCTCTACCATTAAGGAATCGCTGAAACAAAGAGATAATAAGAAATCCGATGAGCCCAATATTGCCCCGGATTCCATCATCGGTACTGATCTGCTGGGTCAGTCGGAAGTGATGCGGGATATTTTTTATAAGATTGAAAAGATTGCGCCTACCGACGCCAATATTCTCATTCTGGGTGAAAATGGTACGGGGAAAGATCTTATCGCCAAAGCAATCCATCAACATTCACTAAGAGGAGATAAGCCATTTATTAAAGTGGATGTGGGCGCCCTTACTGAAACACTTTTTGAGAGTGAGTTATTCGGACATAAAAAAGGAGCTTTCACCGACGCACGCGAAGATCGTGTCGGTCGATTTGAAGCTGCAAATGGTGGAACACTTTTCCTGGATGAAATTGGAAATATTTATTTACATCAGCAGGCCAAGCTTCTATCAGTTTTACAAAACAGGCAGGTGATCCGCCTTGGCACCAACCAGCCTGTTCCCATTGATATTCGTCTCATTTGCGCAACCAACGTAAACATGGCTGAGCTGGCAAATGAAAGCAGGTTCCGAAAGGATCTGATTTATCGAATCAACACCGTGGAAATTACGGTTCCCCCATTAAGAAAAAGAGGAGAGGATATTATTTTACTGGCTAAACATTTTGCAAAAATCTACGCAGCTAAATATTTAAAACCTTCTCTTGAAATAGATGAATCAGCTATTGAAAAACTACGCGGTTATCATTATCCCGGAAATGTGAGAGAGCTTCAATACACAATTGAAAGAGCGGTAATCATGTGCGACAACGATTACCTGAGTGCACGCGACCTGATCTTTTCTCCAATTGAATCAGCGCCACCCGACCTCGATGAACCGGAAGAAATGAAATTAAGCACCATAGAAAAGAACACCATCCTCAGGGTAATTGAAAAAAATAATGGTAATATTACTAAAGCCGCCAAAGAATTGGGTTTGACCCGCACCGCACTATACAGGCGACTAAGCAAATATGATATTTAAGTTCCAACAATACCATTCGCGTCTGCTCGTTCGGGTTCTGTTTCTTTTTGTGACGCTATGCTTTGCATCATTTTTTTTGATCAAAGGGAAGGGTTGGTATATCTACCTGGCCATCGTAATTCCGATAATTATTTTTCAACTCATAGATTTTTTCAGGTTTCATAAAAAAGCCCAGGATGAAGTAGCTCAATTTGTGGAATCCGTTCACTACCGCGATTTCAGCAGGTATTTCGACGTTAAGAGAGCTCCACTGGAACTTCAGCCCTTACGCAAAGGCTTCAATGAAATCAATACTACTTTTAAAGTAATCAGCAAAGAAAGGGAGACACAATACCAATATCTGCAAAAAATTCTGGAGCTTGTTGATACCGGAATCCTTTCGTATGAACACGAAACACTGGAAGTCGTTTGGATGAATGAATCATTAAAGCGACTCATGGGCATTCCATATTTGAAAACCATTCATTCCCTTGAAAGAAGAGATGCAGAACTGTATCGTGCGATTTATGCACTTCGTCCGGGCGAACACAAAATTGTAAGCATCACCAGGGATAAAAATGCGCAAAAGGTTTTGATTTCTGCAACGGCTTTTCAAACTGATGAAAAAGTCTACAAACTCATGGCTTTTCAAAACGTAGACGAAGCCCTGGATGAAACCGAAGCGAAAGCCTGGCAAAAACTACTGAGTGTAATGACACACGAAATCATGAACTCAGTTGCGCCCATATCTTCATTGGCAGATACATTGAAAAACAGATTGCAACATTCTTCAAAACATATTGGCGACAAAACCGGTACCGTAGAAGATTTGGAACTGGGGATTGAAACGATTAAGAGAAGAAGTGAAGGCTTACTTAAATTTGCTGAGACTTATAGGAACCTGAACAAAATCACAACTCTAAATCTCAACAAAGTTTATGTACGTGATTTGTTTGAGAATCTTCACCAACTCATGCAACCAACCCTGGTTCAGAAAAATATTGAACTGGAGGTTATTCTGAAAGATCCTGATCTCATGCTACAGGTGGATACCAACCTTGTTGAACAGGTACTAATTAATTTGATAGTAAATGCTATCGAAGCCGTGAAAGAGGCTGAAGAACCACGAATCACACTTTCAGCAACTCATTCATATAATAATAAGGTCATTTTAAAAGTGGCAGATAATGGTGCAGGAATACCCGATGAAGTTCTCGATAAAATATTTATTCCATTCTTCAGTACCAAAAAAAGTGGAAGTGGAATCGGTCTCAGCTTGTGCAAACAAATTATGATGCTGCATAAAGGAAATATCCAGGTACAGAGCGAAGAAGCAAAAGGCACCACTTTCCTTCTTTATTTTTAAGACTAATTTTTTTATTTTTTGTTCGATCCATTCGAAATAAATCCATAACTCTCCATCCAGTTTTTGCACCTTTCAAACCAGTCATCTTTTGTAGTGGAATTCTTCAGACCAAATCCATGTCCACCCTTTTCATAAATATGAATCTCAACTGGCACTTTGTTTGTGATTAATGCTTCATAAAATACAATGCTGTTCTTCACGTTTACCACATCATCGTCAGTTGCATGTACCAAAAATGTTGGCGGGGTGTTTGAATTGACCTGTAACTCGTTTGAATATTTTTTCAGTTGTTCAGGATCCGGATTCTTTCCAAGTAATTTTTCGAAAGATCCTGCATGCGAAATTGAAGGATCGGAACTGATTACCGGGTAAATGAGTATCAAAAAATCTGGTCTCAAATTTATTTGATCAGGATTTGAAACTACCGCAGCCTGGAAATGCGTGCCCCCGGTTGAAGCAAGATGTCCTCCGGCAGAAAATCCCATCAGACCAACTTTATCAGGATTGATTTTCCAGGCCTGGGCATTTTTTCTTACGACAATAAAACTTTGCTGTACGTCCTGCAAGGGCGCAATAGTTGGATTGGTTGATGTTGATGAATCTGGCAAACGATATTTTAATACGATGGCTGCAACACCCATTTCATTAAATCTTTTGGCAACATCATATCCTTCATGACCGGCTGCTACGATGGAATATCCGCCACCCGGACAAATCACCACGGCAGTTCCATTGGCTTTATTTTTTTCGGGTAGAAAAATAGTAAGTGTTGGATTCCTGACTTTACTAATAATTAAGATTCCATCCTGTGTCTGGGACTTTTCTTCATTTGGTCCGGCAATCTCATTGGGGATTTTGTTATCGGGGTAAAGTGGAATTTCAATCGGTTTCACTTGTGCGTTGCTATAAAGTAAGGTCATCAAACCTAAGCCAAGACTGAGAATTTTTTTCATTGTGCAGGCTTTGGATTCTAAAATAGCTCAAATTAAGATTCGAAAAACAGGTGGTTGTATCTAAAAAGAAAAAAGCCCTCCTGTAGAAACAGGACGGCCTCAACGATTGCTTGCCCTATATAACCTACTGGTTATGTAAAATCTTAATCAATCTCTTGTATTTGATATTATTTATTTTAGTAATTTTAATTATTTTCCTTTTAACTCTACAAATAAACGAAATTTTAGCGTAAAAATGACACATATTCATTTGACTAATATGAATTTCTTTTATCCGAATGCTTAAGGAATTGAAATTCAGTCTAATGAATCGGAATTCGAGGTAAAATTATTTTAAAAATTTCAGAGAAAAATCGAGATGGAGTTAAGGATTCATTACGCTTTTAGGTCGCAATATTACTTCATTATATTGTTTCAATGCTTTATCAAGGCAATCCATGGCCTTATTGAGAGCTTCAACATTTAGAACATAGGCCAAACGAACTTCCTGTTTGCCCAAACCTTCCGTTCCATAAAATCCAGTTGCCGGAGCCAGCATCAGCGTTTGATTGTTGTAAGAAAATGATTCAAGCAGCCACTGGCAGAAATGATCAGAATCCTCAATGGGCAATTTTGCCATGGCATAAAAGGCGCCTCCGGGGTTCGGACAAAATACTCCCGGCATTGCATTCAGTCGTTCAACAAGGGTATCTCTTCTGGAAGTATATTCAGCTTTAGTTGCATCAAAATAATCTGCAGGTAGATCCAATGCTGCTTCTCCGGCAATTTGTCCGAAAGAAGGAGGACTTAACCTGGCCTGAGCAAATTTCATTGCAGTATCCAGCAATTTTTTATTTTTCGTTACAAATGCGCCAATCCTCGCACCGCAGGCGCTATATCTTTTCGAAATAGTGTCCATTAAAACAATATGGTCATCCACTCCCTCAAGCTTCATCGCGCTAAAGTGCTCACCACTGTAACAAAATTCGCGATACGCTTCATCAGCAAACAAATAAAGATTATGCTTTTTAATTACTGCTTTCAAAGTCTCAAGCTCCTCTCTGCTATACAAATAACCAGTAGGGTTATTGGGATTGCAAATGACTATTGCTTTTGTTCGCGGAGTGATTTTTTCTTCAATCGCTGAAATGGGAGGAAGTGCAAATCCACTTTCGATAGTTGAAGTGACGGGAATAACTTTTACATCCGCAGCAACTGCAAATCCATTGTAGTTTGCGTAAAAAGGTTCGGGAATAATTACTTCATCACCCGCATCCAAACAACTCATGAATCCAAACAGTATTGCTTCCGAGCCTCCGGTGGTAATGATGATATCGGTGTAATTAATATTTATTCCAACAGATTTATAATATTCCACCAGCTTGCGCCTGTAAGATTCATTGCCTGCACTGTGACTATATTCCAACACCTTAAAATCAGAATGGCGCACTGCATCAAGAACATGATGGGGTGTTTCAATATCAGGCTGGCCAATATTGAGATGATAAACTTTGATTCCTTTTCTTTTTGCAGCTTCTGCAAAAGGAACCAGTTTCCTGATGGGTGAAGGTGGCATCAATTGGCCACGATGACTTATTGGAAGCATGTAACAAAGATAGGTGAGGAATCTAAATTCTGATTCCCTCCTTAACTTCACGCAAATTCCAGGTGAATGAACCAGGTTATTGCTGATATACAACCCAAACCGCTCGTGAGAGCTTCGAGAATTGCAGTGAGCGTATTTTTTTTCAGTGCAGGATTATGTTTTGCCAGCTGGGCTTCCAGAATTCCTAACATTCAACAAAAACTCAGGCTCAATGAGGCAGTTTTGGGCACCGTACTCCTCTCGCTTCCTTGCGGATTAATGACCAGCCTGCCTGTTTCAGGATTTCTCGTAGCCAAACTCGGAAGTAGAAAAATTGCCATCCTTGCTGCTCTGCTTTATGCTTCGATTCTCCCTTTCATCGGACTTGTAGAAGAAACCTGGCAGCTCGCCATTATATTATTTCTGTTCGGAGCCGCAGGTAATATGCTCAACATTTCCATCAATACGCAAGGTGTAAGTACGGAAGCATTATACAAGAGATCTATCATGGCATCTTTTCATGGTGTTTGGAGTCTCGCTGGATTTACAGGTGCAGCTATCGGCACTTTAATGGTCTCTCAATCCGTATCACCATTTATTCATTTTTGCATTATTACCGGAATGGTAGTTCTCGCAATCGGCATCATCTATAAATATCTTTTGCATAAGGATATCAGCAGCGGAAATTCTCAACCCATATTCGCGAAGCCTGATAAAACAATTCTGAAATTAGGTTTGATTGCTTTGTGCTGCATGATTTGCGAAGGAACGATGTTCGACTGGAGCGGAGTTTATTTTAGAAAAGTTGTAATAGTTCCCAAAGAACTTACCACTCTGGGCTATGTTGCTTTCATGAGCACAATGGCTGGAGGAAGATTCGCGGGGGATCGACTCTCTACAAAATTTGGTAAGAAGAGGATGATTGAACTCAGCGGTATTACTATTGCAACAGGTCTTGCCATTGCAGTCCTTTTCCCTCATATCATAACATCAACACTTGGATTTTTATTGGTGGGTTTTGGCGTTTCTTCGGTTGTGCCTTTGGTTTATGGTGAAGCAGGAAGATCAAAAACGATGTCAGCCGGAGTTGCCCTTGCAGCAGTTTCTACTATTGGATATATTGGCTTCCTCCTCGGTCCGCCATTAATCGGATTTATTGCACAGGCTGCAAGTCTCAGATGGTCATTTACTCTAATTGCCGTTCTTGGTTTTTGCACCAGTGTTCTTGCAAAATATTCAAGCTTCGATGATTGATGACGAATTACAGATTGAGCCAGTAATTTAATTTTAAAACTATTGCACGGTTTTTAACCGAAAATGGAGTAGGATAATAGTTGTCAGTATAAACTATAAACAGATCAGAAGCAGGTCGATACCTCCACTGAAACCTCGTGTTAATATTCAAATTCTGCAACTGATTATTGTATTGAACAAAAGTTGTAAAGAACAGGGTATTCGTAAACGTTATATCTATGCGCGGACCAACGAGCCAGAAGTGATTTACACCCCAGGGTTGTGGCAAATGAAGATCATTATAACTTCCGGCAATTTGAATGCTTACATAAGGCTGAATTCTATAGCCTAAAATGCTGCTCAAAGTGAGTTTGGTTCCATCGGCATAATAGCCTCCATAACTCGCACTGAAAGAATAGGTGAATAATCGTTGTGGTTTTGAAATAAAACTAATCGCTGCACTGTTCCACTGATGAATGGTGCCTGCAGCTAAACTATCCTTTCCTGTATTCGTAGGATCAAAAGGCTGCAATAGTTTCACATAATCATTCGTACCCGAAATTGAAAAAGTTGCCTGATTTCTGAATGCAACATTAAAGGCAAGTATCGACTCATTGTCTGTTCTGTGAAGAGATTCATCAAAAAAATAAACGGAACTAAATGTCGGTCCATAGCTTAATACAGAACCGCCCCTTGGGAAAAATAACCTCGTGATTAATGGATTTGTTTTGTAGTAACCCACTCTTGGAACATATCCGGTTTCGGCCACGAAATTTTTGCCAACGTATTCATTCTCCCAAAATATCATCCACTTCCTGCTTGAATATTGCAGATGGCCCGCAAGCGTAACATCATCTCCTTTTTTATCCGGACTAAATGATTTTATGAAAAGAGCTTTTCCGGTCCATAAATTATTTGATGACGCAAGATTATATTCCAAACCAAGGTTGCGGTTGTATTTTGAATAAACGGTTTTATTCGAATCCAGGTTTGGACTATAATCAATCGCTTGCTTGTTTATGAAGATGAAACCAATATTTGATCTTGCAAATACTTTTCGTTGTAATGCAACAACAGCAAAGTTTTCAGCGGGAAGTGCAACGCTGTCCACCGCGCCGGTTTGCATATCCATGATGCCCATTCTCCAGTTCTTATCGAGCTTGCCACTCATTCTTGCTCCGAATCTTATTGGTGCGTTCAATCCAATCCTCCTCGAGAAAAAGGGTCTGATTGCAGGATATCCAAAATTTGAAAATTGATCTCCGTTCTCTAAAAAGAATTGTCTTTTTTCCGGGAAAAACAATTCATACCTGTTCAAATTGGTGACCTGTTGATCTACTTCCACCTGCGAGAAATCAGGGTTCACAGTGAGATCTAAATTTAGGGCAGAGCTAACTGCAATTTTTGCATCGCCACCAAATTCAGCGTGATATTTTGATCCTTCTTTAGTAGTAAAATCTCTGGTCATTTTGCCTAGAGCATATGGAATTACAGAAATATTTGAACCTGCGGAGGGAGGTGGTTCATCCCAAATTAAGGATCCGGAATATGCGAGTGATGCAGTTGGAAATTGTCGCGGTACTGGCGCCCATGCAGATTTCTCTGCCATCTTAATATCAAGCCTGCTAAAATTAATTCCCCATTCTGTAATACCCTTCTTATACCTCAGCGTCTTGAATGGAAACGCCGCTTCCCAAATCCATTTGTCGGGATAATTTTTTACTGCAGACTGCCACTTATTTTCCCAACTCAAATCAACTTTTCCACCTTCGTACATAGTTCCATCCCATTGTGCTCCCGCAGCATTTGCTCCGAATGAAAAACCATTTGTTTGGTCGTCGAACGTATCCATGAACAATAAAAAATTATCGTTTTTTCCGAAAACAAAATCTTTGCGAAGAGATTCTACCATGTACCGTCCGGGTTTAGGCAGGTAACAGATGGCTGCGATGTAAATATTTTTTTCGTCGTAGGTCATCATTACCTCAGTTCTCACTTTTGCGTGGCTGCTATCCATGGGCAGAACCATATAAAAATTGGTTGCTGTTTCCTGGTTAAGCCAGGCAGAATCATCAATAACTCCATCAATTTTTATGGGGAAACCAGTCTTGTGAATATGCAAGCGGTAAGCGGCATTCTTTTTTTGCGCAGATACGGAAAGGAACATCATTCCTACAAGCACAAACAATAAAAAACTCTTCACAATCAGGGCAGTTGTTTTTATTAGTCAACAATTATTTCATCACGGGCAAATCGATATAAGTGGGATTTGAACTATTGAAATAAATATGTTGCTCGGCTTTTATAAAATCTGAATCTTTTGCTTCAAAAATATTCGGGACAAATTTCTGAGGATTGCGATCAATTACCGGGAACCAGGTACTTTGAATTTGGATCATGATCTTATGTCCTTTCTTGAAAACGTGATTGATTTCATGCAAATCAACTATAAATTCTTCGGGCTTTCCGGGAACAAGCGCTTCGGGTTTTTCAAAACTCTTTCTAAATCTTCCTCTGAATGCTTCCATAGCAACGGGTAACTGATACTGGCTCATCAACAAATTCTTCGAATCAAAATCAGGGTAAACATCAATTAGTTTTACAATCCAGTCTGCATCAGTACCTGTAGTGCTTGCAAAAACATGCGCAAGTATTTTACCCGTCACCGTTATATCTTCAGCAAGAGAATCAGTAGTAAAACTTACAACATCCGGTCTGGTATAAATGAATCGCTGATCTTCCGTATGCCAGATGCGCCATCTGCTACCGGGTCCGTAAGTTGCTTCAATGGGTTGCATTCTGTATGGAACAGGATTTGCAGGATCACTGATATAGCTTATAAATCCCTGTTGCGCAGTAGGTCTGGAAAATCCTGCTTTGTGATCTGGTGCGGCATAGAGTTTTTTTGATTCTGCATTTTTGGGTGGCCAGCTTGTATAAGTTTTCCAGGTATTGCTTCCCGTTTGGAAACAGGTTGCTTCATCAAATTTTCCATCACCAATATCTTTTAACCAGAAGTCGAACCATTTTTTTTGAAGGTCCTGGAAATATGCTGCAGTATTGCTTTCAAAATCGATCTTGCCAAGGCTATCAGCTTTTGATCTGCTCCACTGGCCGTGGTTCCAGGGGCCAAGACAAATGAAATTTTTATTTTGCGCATCTTTTTTTTCCATGTGCGCATACATCAGCTGTGGTCCATTAATATCTTCCTGGTCGAAGTAACCCCCAACATGTAACATTGGAACCTGAGCTTCGCTAACATAATTAAGAGGCGAATTCTTTTCCCAGAATTCATCATAGTTTGGATGCTTTACAAAATTGTTCCAGGTAGGAATTTTGTTGTGGAAATATTTTTCATTGACATTTTTCAATGAACCCAGCCTGCGATACCAGTCGAATAAATCAAATTGTGGAAATGGAAAATCACTGTCTGTTGTTTTATCGAATTCAATCTCATAACTGTATTCCATTCCATAGCTTAGGCGAAATGCGCCATTATGATGAAAGTCATCGCCCAAAAATAAATCACCCATGCAGGCCTGCTCTGATGATGCTTTTAAAAAGGGATGAGGATCAACGGAACCAACAAGTGTGAGCCAACCTGGGTAAGAAATTCCGAACAGGCCAACCCTGTTATTATTGTTGGGGACATTTTTAGTGAGCCATTCAATTGCATCATACGTATCTGTGCTTTCATCAACCGCTCCTTTTTGTGTGGCATGAATTAAGGGCTGATGAATTTGCATGCTGCCTTCGCTCTTATATTTCCCCCGGATATCCTGCAACACAAATATGTAACCTTCACGAGCCATTTTTGCAACATAGGCATTGTTCATCCAATCAAAATCCTCCGGTCTGTCTGCTCCATACGGAGTTCGCTGTATCAGGATCGGAACGGGCTTATCAGCTCCAATGGGAGTAAAAATTACAGTAAACAGTTTCACGCCATCACGCATAGGGATCATGGCAGTGGTTTTTTTATAGCCTGTAATTGTTTGGGATGAAACTGAAATGGACAGTACAAAAAGAATATTAATGGCAAGGAAAATTTTCCGATTCATAGCTGTTAGTGGTTTGAAATGAGAGCGTTGAAGTTAAGTGATTTTTAGTACTTAGTACTGAGTACTTAGTACTTAGACAAATTAACCTGAACGTTTAATTTTCAACATTCAACCAATGTAATTCCAGAAGGCATAAACCACGGCGAGCCACAAACTATAAACTACAAACCATCAACATTAAATAAAAAATCCTCTCGATAAGC
>PSRI01000249.1 GCA_003175935.1 Bacteroidota bacterium | reverse complement strand
CTTGCAGTCAATGTAGTTTTTTTGGGTGGATACACTTTCGGATGCCACTCTCTGCGTCACCTCATCGGAGGATTTCTGGATATATTTTCTAAAGCGCCTGTTCGCCAAAGATTATATCGGTGCGCAGTTTGTTTCAATCGAAAACATATGATCTGGGCCTGGATGAGTTTGTTTTCTGTTGCATTTTCTGATATCTACATTCGAATGTGTTCAATGCATATTTGGACCGATTTGAGAATTATTTAAAAGTCATCGTACCCAACGATTGTTCATCATTTAATATCGCTATGGCAACATACGATATCCATAACTACGATGTGCTTGTAATTGGTGCCGGCGGCGCAGGCCTGCGGGCGGCCATAGAAGCGTCTGCTCAGGGCGTTTCTGTGGCCCTCATCTGCAAATCCTTATTGGGAAAAGCTCACACTGTAATGGCCGAAGGCGGCGTTGCTGCGGCACTTTCAAATGTTGATGAAAGAGATAACTGGAAAGTACATTTTACTGACACACTCAGGGGCGGTCAATATTTAAATAATTGGCGCATGGCTGAAATACATGCTAAAGAGGCGCCTGACCGGGTCCGTGAATTAGAAGCCTGGGGCGCGTTGTTCGACAGAACAACAGACGGCAAAATCCTTCAAAGAAATTTTGGTGGTCACAAATATCCAAGACTAGCTCACGTGGGAGATCGCACGGGACTTGAAATGATTCGCACACTGCAGGATCATAGCATCCACCAGGGAATAGATGTTCATATGGAGTGTACGGTCACTTGCCTGTTCAAAAACAATGGAAGGATTTCTGGTGCATTGGCGTATGGTCGTGACCGTGGTAATTTCAAATTATTCAATGCAAAATCCATCATACTGGCAACAGGAGGAATTGGCAGAGCATTTAAGGTAACAAGCAACAGCTGGGAATATACTGGCGATGGACAGGCACTTGCTTATGACGCAGGTGCAGAACTCATTGATATGGAATTTGTGCAGTTCCATCCTACGGGCATGGTATGGCCGCCCAGCGTTAAAGGCATTCTTGTTACAGAAGGTGTACGTGGTGAAGGAGGAATCCTCCTCAATAAACAAAACAGAAGATTCATGTTCGATGATATTCCCGAATTGTATCGCAATCAAACAGCGGATAACCCTGAAGAAGGTTGGAGATACACGCAGGGAGATAAAAATGCACGCAGGCCTCCTGAACTACTCACCCGTGACCATGTAGCCCGTTGTATTGTGAGAGAAATAAAAGAAGGAAGAGGAAGTCCGCACAACGGTGTGTTTCTCGATATATCATGGATCAGTGATAAACTCAATAATGCAGAAGACCATATCCGAAAAAAACTTCCGAGCATGTATCATCAGTTTAAAAAGCTGGCAGATATCGATATCACCAAAGAACCGATGGAAGTTGGCCCAACAACCCATTACTGCATGGGGGGCGTTCGAGTGAATGCAGATACTCAAATGTCGAACATACCGGGTTTGTTTGCTGCCGGTGAAGCTGCCGCGGGATTACATGGTGCAAACCGACTGGGAGGTAATTCATTATCCGATTTACTCGTGTTCGGAAAACGGGCGGGGGAATACGCGGCAAAATTTGCAAAGGAAAATTCACAGGAAAATATAAATGATGAGGATGTGAGGGCGCAGATTTCAAAAACTCTGGCCCCGTTTGAAAGAACGAATGGAGAAAATCCATTTCAACTCCAATATGATCTCCAGGAAATGATGCAAAACCTCGTTGGAATTGTGAGGACACAGGAAGAATTGTTACAGGCAAAAGAAGAGTTGTCAAAATTAAGATCCAGGTACCGGAATGTTTCGATTATAGGAAACCGTGAGTATAATGCCGGTTGGCATACGTCGCTCGATCTCGCTAATCTACTGATCGTTTCGCAAGCCGTAAATATGGCAGCTATTGAAAGAAAAGAAAGCAGAGGGGCTCATTATCGTGAAGATTTTCCAAATAAAGATCCGCAGTCCGGGACTTATAATCTTGTTATTTATAAAGATTCAAATGGAGAAATGCAAATTAGAAAAGAGGTAATCCCGGAAATAAGAAATGATCTAAAACAAATCATAGAAGAAATGAAATGATGGACAAATTATTATTTCAAATATGGCGGGGAGATGCAGGATCTGGTGCGGTCCAGGACTACTATACTAATGTGTCTGAAGGCATGGTTGTACTCGACGCGATTCATCAGATTCAGGCAGAACAGGCAAATGATTTGGCCGTTCGTTGGAATTGTAAGGCTGGAAAATGCGGGTCCTGCTCAGCAGAAATAAATGGTATGCCCAAACTTATGTGTATGACCAGGCTCTCTGATTTACCGTCAGGGCAGGCCGTGCTGGTTAAACCTATGAAAGCATTTCCACTGATTAAAGATTTGGTAACTGATGTCTCGTGGAATTATAAAGTAAAAAAACAAATTAAAAAGTTCAAACCGAGAGCACCTGATGCCAAAGATGGCACCTGGAGAATGTATCAGGAAGATATTGATCGGGTTCAGGAATTTAGAAAATGTATAGAATGTTATTTGTGTCAGAATGTTTGTCACGTTTTGCGGGAACATGAACTGTACGATAAATTTATTGGTCCTCGCTTTCTCATTTATGCAGCATCATTGGAAATGCATCCTCTCGATACAGAAGACAGGCTTGGAGAATTGAAAGAATCACATGGAATTGGCTTTTGCAATATCACTAAATGTTGTACAAAGGTTTGCCCTGAAAGTATTGCCATCACCGATAATGGTATTATACCTCTCAAAGAAAGAGTAGTAGACAGATACTTCGATCCATTGCGAAAATTTGTAAGATGGATACTCCGCAAAAAATGAAAACAAATTACTTATTCACTTAAACGAATTGTATGTTCCAGATTAAATCAATTTCGAAGGACAGCATTCCACTGGCTCTTGAAAAAGCAGAGCGCTACCGGTTGTTAAATGAGCCCATTTTTGCAGAAAGTATTTGTCTGGATATCCTTGAAGCCGATCCGCAAAATCCCAGGGCAATCGTTACAATGTTGCTTGCCATTACGGATCAATTCGGCAGTTCCGCATCCACGGAAGTACATCATGCAAAACAACTTTTGCCGCGATTAAAGGATGAATATGAAAAAGAATATTATGCCGGCATCATTTGCGAAAGACAGGGGAAAGCCATCCTTGACAAAGGATCTTTGGATGCATCGTATATTTCCTATGAATGGTTTCAGGATGCAATGGAACACTATGAAAAGGCGGCGGATATAAAACCAGCGGGTAACGACGACAGTATTTTGCGTTGGAATACATGCGCAAGGCTAATTATGCGACATCACTTAGAAGCGAGAGATGAAAAATACGTGGAACCTCCGCTGGAATAAACGGTATTTCATTTATTAATTGATAATAGAAAATTAAATCTGAAAAGAATTTTATCATCCGACAACTAACAACAAATCTTTTTTAATATTTACTCTCCTGCCCGCAAACATGATTCATGTTAAAAAATTTTTTGCGTTGAAAAAAATATAATTACCACAGGATAAGATTCTCCGCGTCATTAACACTTTGTCAAGCTTGGCACAAATAATGCTCTAAGAGTAAATGTTTCAGCGACCTTAGATTTTTTCAATCCACCCACTCGAAGAAAGAATTCAAAATTTAATTGCAGACGGATAACTGCGTTATCAAACCCAACCCATCAAATAAAATTTGAGACCCTTGATCCTCTCAAAGGATCAGATCCCGGGCCGTTCGTGACGGCATGAGAGTCTATGAAAATCCAAATCCTAGGTCTGGCGTTCACTTGCCTGGTGTTGAACGCAAAATCCCAGACTACCCTCGGAAACCAACAGGTAATGCAATTTGATATTGGTGGCGGCACCAAAGTATGGGGACTGCTTTATGTTCCTCCTGCTGACCCTGCCAATCCTACAGAAACCTTTCCACTAGTTATATTTAATCATGGTTCCGGTGAAATCGGAAGTACACAGGCAGATTTGTCGAAATTGATCAGATGGGGAACCCCATGGTTAATTTCAACTGGAAATAAAATGGAGTTTATTGATCCCAGAACTGGTGTAAAAAGAAGATTCATGAGTCTGGCACTCCAGGCGAGTTCATGGTCTCCGCGGATCTCCTGGACAAAATATGTCACTCAAAATTTATTATTCAAGGCACCATACAGAGTAGATCGTAATGAGGTCTACGTAACAGGACTTTCTGCCGGCGGTGATGAAACCTTACAATATGTTACTACCGATGGCTATGCTCAGGATATTGCAGCAACTGTTCCAATGAGCCCTGCTGGTGGTCCATTTACAAATGTGGTTGTTCCTGTAGCTTTGGGAATCCGCTCCTGGGGTTTTGCCGGAACTGCTGGTGATAATCCTTATCTGGGAACACTTACAGACTTTACGAATTCACTTAATTCTGCAGCGCCGGGATATGCACGCATGACGACTTACAATTGCGGACACGGTTGCTGGAACGATCACTACAATCCCAGCTACAGAGAAACGATTGATGGTAAGTCAATGAATATTTACGAATGGATGCTGTATAACGCCAAACTCTCATTGCTTGCAGTAGATATCATATCAGCTGTAGTGCAGCATTTTACCGACTATGATAAAATAAGCTGGTCTGGTAAAGAAGATCTTACCACAGATTATTATGAAGTGCAGGTTTCTGAAGATGGAAAAGCATGGAACACGGTACAGACTGTCCAGTCGCATGAAGAAGTAGGAACATTTGATTACACTATAAATTATTCCTGGTAAAACCATATCAGCATTAACCGACCAACTGGTACCCTATTCAATAACTTGAGTTAAATCCAATATCATGAAATACGTACTGATACTCGTAATACTGGCCACTGCCATGTCCTGTAAAAAAAATGATTCAACCGGAACCGTTCCACCGGTAAAGAAAAATCTTATGTACCGTGTTGTGCAGCATAACAAGGATGGTACGGTAAAAATTTCGCCTATAGTTCGCTAAACAAATTAAGCTATCCCCGTTTTGCCGAAGGCATTCGGGTCGGAGAAATACAATATAAATACCGGGTCCATTTCAAATGGACCCATTTTCATTTATTCCACCACTGGCTCCAGACTTTCAATACAAGTTGGTAAATTTATCCTTATTCCAAATTTGTTATTTTAGAATCGATGAAGCGATTTATTTTCTTCTTATTTATTTGCTGGTCCATTTCTTCTTGCAGCAAATCAAATTCTGGTTCAGTGAATACTCCACCGGCTAATGGTCCCCAGGTTGGAACAAAGTGGACATACGTTCTTGAAAAATTTGATGGATCGGGAAATTTGAATTCTACAACTAATGTGGTTTATACCGCAGTTTCTGAACAAACTATTGGTTCAGATAAATGGCTTGCTGTTACTGATCCGGGAGGATCGACCGTATTTCTTTTATCAAAAAAGGCAGATGGGCTTTATCAATATACCGGAGCAGCAGGAGCATTGATATGCAAAGACCCAGCTTCAGTTAATGACACATATACTTCGAAAATTGACGGGAAAGACGAAATTTTTACGGTCATTTCTAAAGACACAACTATTCATGTGCCTTATGGTGACCAGAAAGTCTACAATTACCGTGGTGATGTAGACGGGCAAACTCAGGACCTTATTTGGTATAAATCTTCCGCATGGTTTGTTAAAAAAGAAGTGTGGATCTATAACAGCTCCACAAGTACCAGCCATATTAATTCCAGACTCTCGCTTATGAATCTGGTATTCTGATGATTCTGTGCAAAACTTTTTGTGAACATTAAGAAGTCTTTATAAAAATATTGCATGTAAATTGCTGTTGAATTGAAAATCAATTGTGCGCATGCAAATAAAATTCACCAGGAACATTCAGTTCACGAGGCTGCTTAAAGCAGAAGGACGCTTGAGGGAATTTAATTTCAGAAAACAGAACGGTTTACAGGAAGGTTTATTTACTGTTGATGTTGTGGATGACAGGGGCAACCGTATTTTGTTCCGGATGCAAAAGGAAGATACAGGCTGGAAAATTGTCCAGCAACCTTTACCCGAATGGATTTGGAAAAATGAAACAAACCTCAATGACCTTATTGAGGAAGAGTTGAAAAATTTCTGAGGGTAATTTCTTCGGCATTTTACCACTTATTTTTTGCAAAACACTCTGGAGTCACAACACTCCTTCTATACTTTTATTCTCCAAACAAATTTGTATCTTATTGCAAGAAATCTTGCAATATGAAAAAATATATCTTTTCCGCATGTCTCTTATTCCTGGCTCCAATATTTGTTTCGGCCCAGGAAACAGATTACAAAGTGGTTTTCGACCTCACCAGTCATGATACTTCCGATTATAAAGCTGTTATAAGGTGGGTAAATGAAATCAAAAAAGCAAACCCTGCTGCGCAGGTGGAAGTTGTGTTATATGGTGCCTCGCTTGATATGATCACCAAAGGGAAGGCAAGCACTGAAGGAGCCGTAATGAAAATTCTTGGGGATAAGTCAGCAGCTTTTAAAGTGTGCGCCGTTGCCATGCAGAACCACAACATTGATAAATCACAGCTGATTCCTGGTGTAGAGATTGTTCCCGATGGCATCTATGAAATTGTTACTAAACAACACCAGGGTTGGGCGTATATTAAGGCGGTAAGATAATCTGTTCCCGCGGAACGGTATTTGTATCCGGATTAAGAAAAGAAAGCCATGATCAGAAAATTAAAATCCGGAGAATACCGTATTTATTCCAGAAAGGTGGACCCTAAAACAAAAAAACGTAAGAACCTGGGCACTTTTAAATCAATGGAAGAAGCCAAAAAGCACGAGAGAGAAATTCAGTACTTCAAACACCATTAAGAGGAAGCAACATTATAGAGCTACTTTGATTTTCGCATAATGCGACGGCGATGTTGCGTGCCCCAATTGTGAAGTTCTTCTATTACTTTATTCAGCGACTGACCATACTGAGTGAGAGAATATTCAATTATGACTGGTTGCGAATCGTATACGGTCCGTTTAATCATTTCATTCATCTCCAGTTCCTTCAGCTCTTTCGATAGCATCCTGGCTGTAATGCCCTCAATTTCTTTTTGCATTTCCTTAAACCTCCTGTTCCCAAACGATAGAGCAATAATGATATGCAGTTTCCATTTGCCGCTAAGTATATCCAAAGCATCACGCACTGGAAGCATTTGAGATTTACACTCACTTTTGTTGTGCTTTTGTGTAAGCATAGCCATATGTAAAATTATGGTTTATGTCGGAAAATGTTTTGCCAACCTTCAACCTAAGTATACTGTAGTATACTGGTATACTTTAAGTAACCAGTATACATTGTATAGCAAAGTAAGTGAATTTTGCAAAAAACAATGGCTATGTCAACAAAAATCAAAAAAATTGCAGGAATTGCTGTTACTG
>PSRI01000012.1 GCA_003175935.1 Bacteroidota bacterium | reverse complement strand
ACTCTTGTTGCAATGTCAGACATGGTTGTAAAATTTGGTTAATACTGGGTGCAAAAATATAGTTTTTGGAATAAAAACAATACCAAATCGCATTTGACTGTAAAACCTTTCTGAACCTGATTAAAAGAAAAATTTTGAACTGTTACAATGCTTTATTATACTCCGCGCCTACTTTTCAAAATTCATGACCAAATAGCATATCATTTTAAAATTGATCCTTAACTTGCTATCATACCCGACACTCTTGATTTCAGATTCCCAGGAAAAAATTTGTCATCTACCCTGCGAATCCTTTTACCTATTGCATTTTTTAACCATTCATCGGCAATGGCCGTTGTAATGCATTTTTTGTATTTTTAACCATACCTGATTTTACTAAAAACCTAGCATGGCTTTAAAAATCATTGATCACGGAACCAAGGAATACTTCCAAATGGTGAACCTGCGTAATGAAATATTGCGCAAACCGCTTGGTTTGGATTTCGATACAGCGGAACTGGACCGGGAAAAAGATGATGTTCTGATCGGAGCATTTGAAGAAGATAAATTAATTGGCTGCTGCCTCATCACCCGTATGGACTCAAATACCTGCAGACTCCGACAAATGGCTGTTCCAAGCAAACTTCAGCACAAAGGAATCGGAGCTTCCCTGGTTAGTTTTGCTGAAAATGTGGCGCGGGATCTGGGCTACAAAACTATGTCGATGCATGCCCGCAAGACAGCAATCGGGTTCTATGAAAAATTTGGATATCATGTTTCGGGCGACGAATTTGAAGAAGTTACAATCCCTCACTATATCATGTTGAAAAGACTTCGGTAATCGGCAATATTCATATTGTTCCGAATTTCTTCATCTATTCTTCTTTCTTAGTTTATTACCTTCGGCCGATGCAAGTGACGGTGACTTATAAAAAGCCGCAGGTTCTTCAGGCTCTCAGATATCATTTTATTACAAGAAGGGAAATCAGGTTTATGATGATCCTTGTAAATGTTTTTGCGTTGATCTCAGCCGGCCTGTTTTTCTATCACAAAATAAGCCCGCTTGCATTTTTAGTTAGCTCTTTTTTGTGGATCAGTCTGATGGTGACTTTCTGGTGGCTTTTACCAGCGACTATTTATAGAAAGATGGCAACATTTAAAGATAGGTTTAAGGTTACCCTCGAAGAAAACCATTTTTTCATTGAACATCCCAGGGGAAATAAAAGCTGGGCGTGGAGGGAATTTAGCGAGATGATTGAAACACCACAGTTTTTCCATCTTTACTTTGATCCGCGTAGTTTTTTTCTCCTTCCTAAAGACGCATTTTCCAACAGTGATGATCTGCATGAAGCAAGAATGCTCCTGCAGGAAAAGATACCAAAAAAGAAACTATAGTCCAGTTGACATAAGTCAATTCAAATTCCATCAATTCCTAAAAATGAAGAACCCACGATTTTTTCGTGGGCCTCGTTATTTAGTGCCTGTTGGCAAAGATTTCAGCGTACCTCAATTTGTTCTGGAACCAACCCGCGTCCAATGCAGGTATTTGTAACCGTTATAAGCTTCATGTTGCTTATTTTAAGTTTCTACATCTTTTGTATCCGCCATTCGCAGCCTGGTAAGGAGTGATTGACTGAGCACATGATGCAAGAAAAAGAATGAAAAGGAATGCAGCAATTAACTTTTTCATTGTACTAGGATTTAGACTGTAAAGAAAGTAACGGGGGCGCATAAATGGAATTTATAATCGCTGTTTTCTATATCATGGCGGGGATTCAGGTTAATTGCCAAAAATCGGTAAAATCAGTCCATTCATCGAGTGTCGAAGGATTAATAAAAATTCATTACTATAAGAGCGAAAAATCGAATGCAGATTATTTCCTTTTGCTGCAAAATCAATTTATCAATGTGGATTACTAATATTCATAGAAATAATATTAAGAAACAAAATGTTCAAAACCTGCATCCAGAGAGGGTTTCAGAGGAGGCTCTTAATAACTTGTGGAATTCAATTTTTCAAAGTTCTGAACATGTTTGGAATTGTCGTTTTGCAATTATATTTTGCGTTCAATAACAAAAAAAGAGCCTCGATAACTCTAATGTGGTTATGAGGCTCTGGCCTAGGAATTAAGACTACGTACTTCGCTAATGGGACTTTTCCAGTAGTCAAACGAGCTGCTCGTCTGTTATTCCAGGGTTATTCCTGATCGGTCAATCAGAAAATATTTCAGACCTTTACCAATCTGGTAAAGGTTTTTCATTTTAAATATTAATAAGAACTTTTTTCAAAAAAGCCGCCAGGTGAGAACACCCGGCAGCTCGTAGGTTTTTATATTCCTAACCGTCCTAAGCGAAGATTTTGGCAGACAAACGTTGGCCAGAATTACCATAACCAGCGTAATCTGGATACTTAACTACATCCCATACTGTTTCCGCAATTCAAACACTTGTAACAGGTGCCACTTCTCACCGTAATGTGTCCACAGGTATTGCATGCGGGCGCATCACTTTGCATTCCTTTGAGATGTTCACTGAGTACATTTGCACCAGCTGCAGCTCTTTGCGCTTTTGAAGGCTGTGTGGCACTGCCTCCATTTGGAGAAGAACTTGCAATTACACGAACAGCACTCAATTCGGGTGTTTTATTTGCATATTCTAAACCCGTGGGTACATCATCCCAATCGTCATTACCCATATTATTTAACTCTGGCCTGTCGAGCACATGCACTAAATCAGTGCGGCCCAGGTATTCATAAGCCAGACATCTAAATACAAAGTCAACTATAGATGTGGTGGTTTTAATATTCGGATGTTCCACCATTCCTGCCGGCTCAAATTTGGTGAACACAAATTTTTCTACGAACTCTTCGAGTGGCACACCATATTGCAATCCAACTGAAACAGAGATAGCAAAACAGTTCATCAAACTTCTGAGTGTGGATCCCTCCTTGGCGAGATCAATGAAAATCTCACCTAATGTTCCATCGCTATATTCTCCTGTGCGCAGGAAAATAGCCTGGCCATTGATTTTTGCTTTTTGTGTGAATCCTCTGCGTTTCGCTGGCAACGTTTTTCTTTCAACGATTCTTGACAACTGACGTTTGAGCTTGGTATCAGTAGATTCCTGCATTCTTTTTTGTAATTCATCCAGCAGTTCATCCACTGTAAGTTTCGCCATATCGATCAGCTGCGTTTCAGCTACAGCAGTCGGAATTGCTTCGGCAGCAGGTTCTTCTTTAGTCTTTTTAGAATCACTCTTATTGCTGAGAGGCTGACTCAGTTTAGAACCATCCCTATAAAGAGCGCAGGCTTTCAATCCCAGTTTCCAGCTCAACATGTAGCAATCTGCAATCTCTTCAATAGCTGCTTCATTAGGCAGATTGATTGTTTTGGAAATTGCACCGCTGATAAACGGCTGTGCAGCGCCCATCATCCTGATATGTCCATGTGCATGAATATATCTTTCGCCTTTTTGTCCGCACTTATTAGCGCAATCAAATACCGGATAATGTTCTTCTTTCAAATAAGGTGCACCTTCAATAGTCATGGTACCACACACATAGTCATTTGCAGCCTCAATTTCTTTGGCAGTGAAGCCTAATTGTTCCAGCAAATTGAAGTTCCAGTCATTATATTGTTCTGCGGGGAAACCGAGTCTTTCCAGGCAGGCTTCTCCCAGCGTATATTTATTAAATACAAAGTTTATTTCAAAAGCAGACCCTACTGCACTTTCAAGCTTTTTGATTTCTTCTGCGATAAATCCTTTTTCACTAAGTGTTTGAGGATTGATAAATGGAGCTCCGGCAAAACTTGCAGCACCCACAGCATATTTAACAATGGCATCCATTTCTTTATCTGAATATCCAAGGTTTTTCAATGCTTGTGGTACAGACTGGTTGATGATTTTGAAATATCCACCACCACTCAATTTTTTAAATTTCACAAGAGCAAAATCTGGTTCAACACCTGTAGTATCACAATCCATAACAAGTCCGATTGTCCCGGTTGGAGCAATCACGGTTGTTTGTGCATTGCGATATCCATATTGTTCACCAAGTTCCACCGCATCATCCCATGCTTTGCATGCTGCTTTGAGAAGATAATCCGGGCAATACTTTGCATGAATTCCCTGGGGCTTTGTTGAAAGCCCTTCATATTCATCTGCATCATACGCCGCGAGACGATGATTGCGCATTACCCGCATCATCTCTTCACGGTTGTCATTGTAACGTGGGAAGGTTCCGAGATTTTTTGCCATCTCAGCAGAAGTCTTATAGGCAACTCCGGTCATGATTGCAGAAAGTGCACCGGCAATTCCACGCGCATCTTCGCTATCATAAGGAATTCCGCTTACCATCAGCATGCTGCCGAGGTTCGCATAACCCAGACCGAGAGTACGATAATCGTAAGATAATTGTGCCACTTCTTTGGAAGGGAATTGTGCCATAAGAACTGAAACTTCCAGAACTACGGTCCATAATCTTACAGTGTATTCAAATCCTTCAACATCAAATACATTTTTCTCATCATCATGAAACCGACGAAGGTTTACTGAAGCAAGGTTACATGCAGTGTTGTCGAGGAACATGTATTCACTGCAAGGGTTGGAGGCCCGGATACGTCCACCATTTGGGCACGTATGCCACTCATTTATAGTGGTATCGTATTGGGTACCCGGGTCTGCACAACGCCAGGCTGCGTAAGCAATCTGGTTCCATACTTCTCTGGACGGGATTTTTTTCATTACACGTCCATCAGTACGGGCTTTAAGTTCCCAGTCTTCTCCATTTTCAAGACGACTAAAGAATTCGTTGGGTATTCTTATTGAGTTATTAGAGTTTTGGCCGCTGACTGTTCTATAAGCATCGCCTTCATAATCTGATGAGTAGCCGGCATTAATGAGTGCGGCGACTTTATTTTCTTCCTCAACTTTCCAGTTAATAAAATCCATTACTTCCGGGTGATCCAGGTCAAGACAAACCATTTTAGCAGCGCGACGGGTTGTTCCGCCGCTCTTAATGGCGCCTGCTGCGCGGTCTCCGATTTTGAGGAAGCTCATCAAACCAGAAGAGGTTCCGCCACCGCTCAGCCTTTCACCTTCACCCCGGATATTGGAATAGTTGGTTCCAACGCCGCTACCATATTTAAATATTCTGGCCTCGCGAACCCAAAGATCCATGATTCCACCATCATTCACCAGGTCATCTTCCACACTCAGGATAAAACATGCATGTGGCTGAGGACGTTCGTAAGCCGAAGTTGATTTTTTCAAAACTCCGTCATTGGCATCCACATAATAATGACCCTGTGGTTTACCCTTAATGCCGTAGCTTTCATACAACCCTGTATTAAACCATTGCGGGCTGTTTGGAACGCATGCCTGGTTAAGGATGCAATAAACCAGTTCTTCATAAAAGATCTGGGCATCTTTCGCCGAAGCAAAATAATTGTAGCGTTCTCCCCAGGCTTTCCAACAGTTTGCCATCCTATGAGCGACCTGTTTAGCGGAAGTTTCCCTGCCCAGGGAGCCATCAGGCTGCGGTACGCCGGCCTTCCGGAAATATTTTTGAGCTATGATATCCGTTGCAATCTGACTCCACTGCTTCGGCACCTCCACATTATTCATTTCAAATACCACTTCACCATTGGGATTACGGATCACTGAAACCCGGTAATCATATTCAAACATCTCAAATACATCCTTTCCCTCCTTAGTGAACTGACGTTTGAACTGCAGGCCAGCTTGCTTTTGATTTGTCATAGCGGTTCTGATTTATGTTGATTTTGAATTTAGTTTTGCTTGTTTTGGTCGTCGTGTTAACTAATTGTTACGTGGAACGCAAGACAACGAAAATATCTGCCTTTATTGTTCCCTCCTACACCTAGATATCAACACCTGTGGAAAAGTGGAGCAATTGCAATACAGTCCTGATTTTTCTTTTTTTTGCACATTACAGTAAAAAAAAAATTTGCAAGTCGGCTAAAATTTTCTATTCGATACATTCTCTTAATAATTTCTTAACCTGATGTATTTTTGAAACCCAATTCTACACTGCGTTTCAAAGGAATTTTTGAGAATCGCAACATTACGTTACACCATAACCGATATCTAATGATTAAAAGTGCCCTCAAAAAATTGATTGGATTTAGTTTTTTATTGATTCCCTTTTTTTCAAGAGCCCAGGAGCCTCAATTTACCGGCTGGCTCACCTCATTTAATTCCATCCATCTTCACAAATTTTTGGGTCTTCAGGCCGATGCCCAAATCAGGAGTACCGATCAGTGGAAAGCCCTTCAGCTTTTTGTGTGGAGATTAGGCGTAACATTTAAGCTCAATAAACATACCATTTTGGGCACCGGATATATAAATTCTGATGAGCGCGATGAAGTAAATGGAGTCTCCGGATTTACACCAGAACAACGTGCTTACCAGGAGATCATAGTGAACCACAAAATTTTTCCTGTCAACTTATTACACCGGCTAAAAATTGAGGAACGGTTCATTCCACAAAACGACGTGGTAAACGGAAAACTTGAAGCAACGGGACATGTATATTCAACCAGGCTTTGCTATTTGCTCAGATCAGTACTGCCTCTTCAACATCAAAAGAACTTTGAAAAAGGATTCTACCTTGTTTTGCAAAATGATATTTTTTTCAATCTAACGAATTTGGAAAATGTGAATGGCTATGTTTTTGATCTCAACCGACTTTCTCCCTGCATTGGAAGAAGATTCAACCCTGATGCAGAATTGGAAATTGGATATATCAATCAGGCAGAACTCTCTTCATCAAAAAAAATTGGATATACCCACATATTGCAGTGCACCATGATACTCCGCCTGAACAATCACAGCGGCACAAGCGTTGTGCCCGTGGGTGGTGGCTAATAAATGGAGCCATGTGGATTTCATAACGTAATTTTAGTAACCGAAGTTTGAAAATCCAATGACTGTAATTGATCAATGGCAATTCAGAATCATTGATTTAAAAGAGCTGAAAACAAAAAGTTTTTGCATTTTTGCAAGAGTACCAACATAAAACGAGGATGACTAACCGCATCTACCAATCATTAACCGACAAAAAAGCAAAGGGAGAAAAATCTTTCGCCGTACTCATCGATCCTGATAAGGTGACACTCGAGAACGTTGATGAACTCGTTCGACTTGCCGTAGATGCAAAAGTGGATTACCTCCTGGTTGGCGGCAGCCTCATCATCAGCAATCAGTTGGATGAAGTGGTGACTCAAATCAAAAAACAAACGGATACTCCCATCATACTTTTTCCGGGAAGTCCTTCCCAAATTTCCAAATACGCTGATGGACTCCTTTATTTATCACTTATTTCCGGAAGAAATGCAGAATTATTGATCGGACAGCACGTGATTTCGGCTCCATTTGTAAAAGAAACCGGACTGGAAATAATTTCCACAGGTTATATGGTAATTGATGGTGGCGTTCCTACCACAGTATCATATATCAGCAACGCTCTACCCATTCCTTCCGATAAGAATGAAATTGCCATGTGTACTGCAATGGCTGGGGAAATGTTAGGTATGAAATTAATTTATCTAGATGCAGGCAGTGGGGCAAAAAAATCTGTTACTGAAAGTATGATTGAAGTTGTGGCCCGAAAGATTGAAGTACCACTGGTGGTTGGAGGCGGAATTAATACTCCTGAAAAAGCATATCGCAACTGCAAAGCCGGAGCGGATCTGGTTGTTGTGGGCAACGCAATTGAAAAAGACAGCTCCCTGATTCGCGAGATGAGCGAAGCAATCCACGCCACTGCCGGTTTTGTCGCTTCTAAGTAGTTTTTCTCCCTGATTTACAGTCTGAAGCATTATCAAAATTTTACCTAAAAAAAAGGGTCAACTTTTAAAAAAAGTAGTTTCTTTGCAGGGTTAAACTTTTATACTCAAAGAACATCTTATAAGAAATGCAAAAAAATCTCACCATAGTAATCGCTGATGTGGCTTCCACAGCCTCATTGCGTGGGGTTTTTCCTGTTCCTGCAAGAACAGTTTTTTTCCGTCGCCCAACTCCCGTAAGGGTACGACGTTGATACACTATGACCATAGTGTCTTCTCCCAACTAATGCCAGTCCGCTCAATGGCGGTAATGCATTCCGATCAGCAATGGCGATCGTCATTGCAATATCTCAATTACATCTTAAGATTTTATAGAAATGGAAACGCAGCAGCAATTTCGAATTTTAGTGGCCGATGATTCTCATTTGGATTTTGCACAAATAATTTGTGATGAAATGGCTTCATCAGCAATGGCGAGAGGTACGGGAATTGCAAAGAGATCCCCCGACTATATCAAAGAAAAAATGAAAGAAGGCAAAGCCGTGATTGCATTCACTTCGGATGGAATCTGGGCTGGCTTCTGCTATATTGAAACCTGGAGCCATGGAGAATATGTTGCCAACTCCGGATTGATAGTAGCTCCACAATTTAGAAAGGGCGGACTTGCAAAAGCCATCAAGAAAAAAATATTCGAACTCAGTCGCCAAAAATATCCCGAAGCAAAAATTTTCGGTCTCACTACCGGCCTTGCCGTAATGAAGATAAATTCTGACCTGGGCTATGAACCTGTGACTTATTCTGAGCTGACCCAGGACGAAGCTTTTTGGGCCGGTTGCAAAAGTTGTGTGAACTACGACATCCTCATGAGCAAGGAAAGAAAAAACTGTTTCTGTACTGCCATGCTCTACGATCCTAAAGATCACTACGAGCCAGAGGAAACCAAACAGGACTTTCAACAACACTCCAAGCTTTATGAAAGATTCATGCAAATCAAACAATGGAAATTGTTGAAGCCCTTCCTCAAAAAAGAAAAAGATCCAAATGGAAATGGTGAGCGAAAGAGATTGTTTTCTCTGTTCAATCTGTTTTAATTAATCCCCAAAAAACTAAATAACGATCCAAAACAGCATAGAAAAAATGAATAATAAAGTTGTACTGGCATATAGCGGCGGACTCGACACTACCTATTGCGCCATTTATCTCAGCAAAGTAAAAGGCCTGGAAGTGCACGCGCTCACCGTTAATACAGGAGGTTTCAATGATGAAGAAATTTCACAGATTGAGAAGAGGGCAATGCAACTGGGAGTAAAATCTTTTACCTGCGTTGATGTTACAAAAGAATATTACGACTCATGCATAAAATATCTCATTTACGGCAATGTGTTGAAAAATGCAACTTATCCCTTAAGCGTAAGCGCAGAAAGAATGGTTCAGGCGATAGCAGTTGCGAAGCATGTAAGTAAAACCGGGGCATCCTATGTTGCGCACGGAAGTACAGGTGCAGGAAATGATCAGGTTCGATTTGATATGGTGTTTCAAAGTATGCTTCCCGGAGTGGAAATATTAACCCCAATCAGAGACATGCGCTTGAGCAGAGAACAGGAAATCGATTTTTTGAAAGAGCATGGCGTTGAAATGAATTTTGCAAAAGCGCAATACAGCATCAATAAAGGATTGTGGGGAACTTCTGTAGGAGGAAAGGAAACTCTTACTTCAAAAGATTATTTACCGGAGCAGGCCTGGCCCACACAGGTTACCGAAACAGGAACCAAACAAATTGATCTGGTTTTCGAAAAAGGAGAACTGATAGGTGTAGATAAAAAAACATTTAAACATCCAGTAGAAGCAATCCAGTACCTGCAATCAATAGCACAACCTTTTGGAGTTGGAAGAGATATTCATGTGGGAGATACCATCATTGGCATCAAAGGAAGAGTTGGATTTGAAGCTGCGGCACCAATGATTATCATCAAGGGCCACCACCTATTGGAAAAACATACGCTCACCAAATGGCAACTGTACTGGAAAGATCAATTGAGCAGCTGGTATGGAAACTGGTTACATGAAGGACAAATGCTTGATCCAACCATGAGAAATATTGAAAAATTTCTTGAGGATACGCAGGTAACGGTTTCAGGAAAAGTTTTTGTTACGCTGCAACCATATCGCTTTATCATAACAGGAATTGAAAGTGAGCATGACCTGATGAGCAGCAAATTTGGTTCTTATGGCGAGATGAATAAAGGCTGGAGCGGAGATGATGTAAAAGGATTCGCAAAAATATTTGGCAATCAAACATCCATTTATCACAAGGTTAATGATTCCGAAAAGTGAAACCGGTCTCAAAAAATAACCCCCTGAAACATTACGAATGGGGAAACCATTGCAGTGGTTGGAACCTGGTTGAGCAAAATGGCTTGAGTATAAAACAGGAGCATATGCCTCCTGGAACTTTGGAAGAATGGCACCATCACAAAATTGCACAACAGTTTTTTTATATCCTGAAGGGATATGCGGTCATGGAATTTGAAGAGATTAAAATGGAGTTGAAGGAAGGAGAAGGGATTTATGTAGAGGCTGGGAAAAAACATCGAATCGTAAATATGAGTGATAAAGGGTTAGAATTTCTTTTGGTTTCTCAACCATCAACATTGGGAGACAGAATACCGGATGAAGAATAAATTTAAGGAACATGTCAAAGATTAAAGTAGGAATCGTTGGAGGCGCCGGATACACTGGCGGGGAATTGATCAGGTTGTTGATCCATCATCCGCATGCGGAGATAGGTTTCATTCACAGCAAGAGCAACGCTGGTAACCCGATAAGTAAAGTTCATCGTGACCTGGCTGGCGATACCTCTCTTGTTTTTGCAGGTGAACTCGATCATAATATCGATGTATTGTTCCTTTGCATGGGGCATGGTGAATCAAAAAAATTTCTGGACAATAATCCAGATCTGCCAAAAAAAATAAAACTCATAGACCTTTCCCATGATTTTCGCCTGGCTGTTGACGGCAAGAGACCTAAATTCAATGGCGAAGAATTTATTTACGGATTGCCTGAATTGAATCGAGATGCGATTCGTAAGGCAAATTATATTGCTAACCCCGGTTGTTTTGCCACGGGAATTCAACTCGGACTTTTACCACTTGCAAAAGCAGGTTTGCTGGAAGATATTTATACAACTGGCATAACAGGTTCAACCGGGGCGGGTCAGGAACTGTCTGTTACCGGCCATTTTAGCTGGCGCGTAAATAATATTCAGGCATACAAAACACTTTCTCATCAACACCTCAAAGAAATTACGCAATCCCTTCAGCAATTGCAGCCTGGTTTTGGAACCAAAGAGGAAGAAGGTGTGAATTTTATTCCATGGAGAGGAGATTTTTCAAGGGGAATTTTCACCAGTTCTCAAATCTATTGTACCTGGACTGAAAAAAAATTACAGGAACTTTTTGATGAATTCTACGGCGATCATCCATTTACCATCGTGGAGAAGGATCCAATTTTCCTCAAACAGGTGGTGAATACAAATAAATGTATCATCCAGTTGGAGAAAGTTGGATCACGACTTGTGGTACATTCTATCATAGATAACTTATTGAAGGGCGCAAGTGGTCAGGCTGTACAAAATATGAACCTGGCTTTTGGCATAGATGAATGCGCAGGATTACAATTGAAAGCAAATTATTTCTAACCGGCCAATTGTGTAATGCAGTTTGGTGAAAAGATTAAATCATGAAATTATTCGACGTATATCCCATTAACGACATCAATATTGTAAAAGGAAAAGGTTCATATGTGTGGGATGATCAGGGACAGCAATATCTCGATTTATACGGTGGTCATGCCGTGATTTCAGTAGGGCACACTCATCCTCATTATGTGAAGCGTGTGGAAGAACAGTTGGAAAAATTGGGGTTCTATTCAAATTCAGTGAAGATCCCTTTGCAACAGGAACTCGCTGAAAAATTAGGGAATGTGTCTGGCAAACCAGACTACCAGTTATTTCTGTGCAATTCAGGAGCAGAAGCAAATGAGAATGCTTTGAAACTTGCTTCTTTTGCAAATGGACGAAAAAAAGTCGTCGCATTCAGCAAATCATTTCATGGTCGTACTTCACTGGCAGTAGCCGCTACTGACAATCCTAATTTAGTGGCTCCGGTGAACCAGACTGAGAATGTAATATTTCTTCCATTCAATGATGAAGAAGCATTGCAAAAATGTTTTTCTGAAAATGGTAAAGAAATTTCTTCAGTAATTATTGAAGGTATCCAGGGGGTAGGTGGAATCAATGTCGCTGATATCCATTTTCTTCAATTGATCAGAGAACTTTGCACGGAATCAGGAGCGATTTTTATTGCAGATGGAATTCAATGCGGTTATGGTAGAACGGGCAAATTTTTTTCGCACGATTATGCGGGAGTTGATGCAGATATATATACCATGGCAAAGGGTATGGGAAATGGATTTCCGGTTGCGGGAATTATGATTGCTCCAAACATCCAACCCAGGCATTTCATGTTGGGAACAACATTTGGTGGAAATCATTTGGCTTGTGCAGCCGCTCTTGCTGTGCTGGAGATTATTGAATCAGAAAAACTGATGGAGAACGCCGCTACCATTGGAAACTTTATTTCCCAGCAACTAAAAAATATTCCGCAACTTAAGAATGTGAGGGGAAGAGGACTCATGATTGGCTTTGATGTACCAGAGTCCCTCAAAAATCTTCGCAAAAACCTTTTGTGGAACCAGCATATATTTACCGGCGAAGCAAAACCAAATGTGATCCGTTTGCTTCCTTCATTGGCACTGCGCAAAAAAGATGCAGAGCAATTCCTCGATGCCATTGAAGAAGAATTAAGTGCCGAGAGTCTTGCATCATCTACAACGGAAAAAGTTTAAATCGCATATTCAAATCCATCCTCTGAACGCTGAATTCAAAAGTTTAATAACTATACCACGCAATGAGAAATTTCATTTCCGTTCATGATGTTAGCGACATAAACGCACTGGTTAAAAAGGCGCTTGAATATAAAGCAGATCCCTTCAGGGATAAAAGTTTGGGAAAGAATAAGAGAATGGGTTGCTTATTCCTTAACCCAAGCATGCGCACGAGGCTCAGTACACAGATTGCGGCACAAAACCTGGGGATGGATGTGATTGTATTCAATGTGGGACAGGAAGGATGGGCACTCGAATTTGAAGAAGAAGCCATTATGAGCGGCAATACCGTGGAGCACGTAAAAGATGCAGCGCCTATTCTTGGAAAATATTTCGACATACTTGCCATTCGAACTTTCCCTTCTCTCAAAAACAGGGAAGATGATTATAGCGAATTATTCATCAGGCAATTCATTAAATACGCTGGAATACCGGTTGTAAGCCTTGAAAGTGCCACCTTGCATCCGTTGCAGAGTCTTACCGATGTGATTACGATCTCTGAAAATTTGAAGGAAAAAAAGAAGCCGAAGATTGTACTCACCTGGGCCCCTCATGTAAAACCATTGCCACAATGTGTAGCAAATAGTTTTTCGCAATGGATCAATGGCTGGGGTGAAGCAGATTTTGTGATCACACATCCTGAGGATTATGAATTGGATGCTCAATTTACCGGCAATGCAAAAATTACGCACAACCAGGATGAAGCATTGAAAGGCGCAGATTTTGTGTACGTAAAGAATTGGAGCACTTTCAATGATTATGGAAAAATTTATTGCAACGATCCCGAATGGATGCTCACCAATGAAAAGTTGAAACAAACAAATGACGCCATCGTGATGCATTGCTTACCAGTTAGAAGAAATGTGGAATTAAGTGATGAAGTTTTAGATGGCCCTCACAGTAGAGTCACACAACAGGCCTCAAACAGAGTTTGTGCGGCCCAAAGCGTACTATCGGAGATGCTGAAATCTTAATCTAAGCATTCATGCAGGAACTTTACGTCATAAAGATTGGTGGAAATATTATTGATAATGCCGGGAAGCTAAATTCTTTTCTTCAACAATTTTCAAAAATTAAAGGAAAGAAAATTTTGGTTCATGGTGGCGGCAAACTGGCGACCGACCTTGCGGAAAAAATGAGTCTTCCTCAACAGATGGTTGATGGAAGAAGAATCACCGATGCGGAAACGCTCAAAGTGGTTACCATGGTTTACGCCGGTTATATCAACAAAAATATGGTTGCGCAATTACAGGCAGAAGGATGCGATGCTATTGGAATGACAGGTGCCGATGGAAACCTGGTACTCGCACACAAAAGAATTCATTCAAATATTGATTATGGGTTTGCGGGTGATGTGGATGAAATTAATAGTGAACTTTTAAATTTCCTGCTTGAGCAAAATCTTACTGTGGTGGTTGCTCCAATTACTCACGATAAAAAAGGACAGTTACTGAACACAAATGCCGATACAATGGCCCAGGAAATAGCAAAGGCACTTAGCAAATTGTACCAGGTAACACTCGTTTATTCGTTTGAAAAAAATGGAGTGCTGATGAACGCTGAAGATGATTCAACAGTGATTGCGAAACTTGATACAAATAAATACAAACAACTAAAAGAAGAAAAAGTAATCTTTGCCGGCATGATTCCGAAATTGGACAATGCTTTCACTGCACTTGGAACAGGTGTTTCAAAAGTAATTATTGGCAAAGCAGAAAAATTAGAACAATTAATAAGCGGCGATTCAGGCACCACATTATTGATGAAAGCCTGATTCAATTATGAAAATTACATGAACCTTACGGGCTCTAACATATTATCTGCTGATGCGATTGATCTTTTGAAAGGATTAATTGCAATACCTTCTTTTAGCAGGGAGGAAGATCAAACAGCAAGGCTGCTTTGTAAATTCATTGCCGACAGAGGCATAGAGCACAATCAAATCGGGAACAATGTTTATGCCGTCAATAAATATTTTAATCCCTCACTTCCTTCCATTTTATTGAATTCTCATCACGATACAGTAAAACCAAATAAAGGATATACGCTTGATCCGTTTAGTCCTATCATAAAAGAAGGAAAATTATTTGGACTGGGAAGTAATGACGCAGGCGGTGCACTGGTTTCACTCCTGGCTACTTTTCTGCATTTTTATGATTCAGAAAATTTGAAATTTAATATTGTATTTGCAGCAACAGCAGAAGAAGAGATTTCGGGGCACGAAGGCATTGAAGCTTTATTGAAAAACGAAGTATTCAAAAATAGTATTGGTGAGAAGGGAATATCATTTGCACTGGTTGGAGAGCCAACTCAAATGAGAATGGCAGTTGCCGAAAAAGGTTTACTTGTACTGGATTGCGTAAGCCATGGAATTGCCGGGCATGCAGCACGCGAGGAAGGCGATAATGCTATATACAAAGCAATAAAAGACATCGAATGGTTTAAGTCCTATAAATTCCCAAAAGTTTCGGAATTATTGGGCCCAATGAAAATGAGTGTAACAG
The DNA here is from genome assembly GCA_003175935.1 of Bacteroidota bacterium. Classification (GTDB taxonomy): domain Bacteria; phylum Bacteroidota; class Bacteroidia; order Chitinophagales; family Chitinophagaceae; genus PSRI01. Next base: position 46,574 of record PSRI01000012.1, on the reverse strand, counting down.
TAATTAATACTGAAAATAAAGCGCACAATGTAGTTCCTGCCCAATGCAGTTTTGTGGCTGATATCAGGATTAATGAACTTTATAGTTTTGAAGAAGTACTTGAAACCATTAGGAAAAATGTTTCCTGCACCGTTACCCCACGAAGTTTGAGGATGAGGTCTTCGTCTATACCTGCAAGTCATCCTATTGTACAGGCTGGAAACAAATTAAATTTATCATCCTATGGCTCTCCCACTACATCCGACCAGGCATTAATGCCATTTCCGGCATTGAAAATCGGGCCGGGTGATTCAGCGAGAAGTCATACAGCAGATGAATTTATTTACATCGATGAAATTAAATCTGGGATTGAGATTTATATTAAAATGCTTGAATTCGTTTTGTAGATACGCTAAATTTTGAAATCAATCGTACATGAAACTTTGGCAAAAAGACAGCTCTGCAGTTAACCATATCATAGAAAATTTTACGGTGGGTCGAGACAAGGAATTTGATCTCGTTCTCGCTGAATTTGATGTGCTTGGTTCAATAGCTCACGTTACAATGCTGGGCCAAACGGGTCTTATGTCAAAGGAAGAAGCCGATACTGCTGTGCAGGGATTGAAACAAATCCTGAAAGAAATAAAAGATTCAGGATTTAAAATAGAAGATGGAATGGAAGATGTGCACTCCCAGGTAGAATGGATGCTTACCCAAAGAATCGGCGAAGCCGGAAAGAAAATTCATAGCGGCAGGAGCAGGAATGATCAGGTTGCAGTAGATGTAAAACTCTATTTAAGAGCTGAGATTTTGAAAATCAGGGATGAGGTGAAATCGCTTTTTAATTTATTGATAAATTTAAGTGAAAAGCACAAGGAGGTTTTGCTGCCAGGCTATACACATCTGCAGATAGCAATGCCCTCATCATTTGGGTTATGGTTCGGCGCTTATGCCGAATCGTTAGTGGATGATACTGAATTTCTTGCGGCTGCATACCATGTTGCAAATAAAAATCCTCTTGGTAGCGGTGCCGGGTATGGTTCATCTTTTCCGTTGAACAGAACAACTACTACATCCTTACTTGGATTTGGGTCGCTGAACCATAATTCAGTATATGCGCAAATGACCAGGGGCAAAACAGAAAAACTCACCGCAATGGCATTAAGCACTGTAGCGGCAACTTTGAGTAAGCTGGCTATGGATTGTTGCCTGTACATGAATCAAAACTTTGGGTTCATTTCTTTTCCTGATGAGCTTACAACCGGAAGCAGCATCATGCCCCATAAAAAAAATCCTGATGTATTTGAACTCGTTCGCGCCAGGTGCAACAGGATCCAATCGGTTCCAAACGAATTAACTCTTCTAATAAATAATCTTCCCTCAGGATATCACAGAGATCTTCAGCTTACAAAAGAAATTTTATTCCCTTCTATTGAAGAATTGAAAGCCTGTCTTCAAATGACTCAGCTCATGCTCTCAAACATCAAAGTGAAAGATCATATCCTTGATGATGAAAAATATCGTTATCTCTTTAGTGTGGAAGCAGTGAATCAACTGGTGAATAAAGGCATTCCTTTCAGAGACGCTTACAGGCAGGTTGGAAATGAAATCGAAAAAGGACAATTTCATTTCGATTATAAAAAAGAACTGCACCATACTCACGAAGGAAGTATAGGCAATCTTTGCAATGATAAAATTCAGGCAGAGATGGAACTTGTATTAACTAAATTCCGATAGACTTCTCGCAAAGACGCAAAGCGGCGCTAAGACGCTATCGAAGCTGCGAAGTATCTACTCTTGTAGGAGTATCTTTTCCTGAAATGATCGTTCCGGAACTTAATGCAATGGCCTTGATAATTTCGGTCATGTTTTTGATGTCCAGCGTTTCAAATTCATCTTCCTGGGTGTGATAGAATTTTTCTGAATCCATTTTGGAAGTAGAAATGGTATGTGCGGGGACTCCCTGACGGGCAAGAGTTGCATTATCAGATCTGTAAAACAATTGTTCGGTTGTATAAGGATCTGGATAAAATTTGAATTGAGTTCCTTCCAGGTTTTTGTCGAGGATCTTGCCCATATCCGTTTTTTCAAATCCTGTTATATAAGCGGAATTTGTTCCCCATTTGCTTTCAGTGCCGATCATTTCAATATTGAACATAGCCATCACTTTTGCAGGATCAAATTGCTGGGAAAAATATCTTGATCCATATCCGCCGATTTCTTCGGCAGTGAAAGCTGCAAATATTAAGCTCCGTTCATTGTTTTTTACTTTGGCAAAATATTTCGCCAGGGTGATTACCGCGGTTGTTCCTGCTGCATCATCGTTTGCACCATTATAGATAGAATCCTGGTTGGCATTGGGTTTCCCTATTCCCAAATGATCATAGTGCCCCGAAAAAATCACATATTCTTCTTTCCTGCTTTTTCCAGGAATCATACCAACAACATTCTTCAATTTCATCTCAGAAATCTCATGATGAACTTCAATAGAATAATTAGTCGGATCTTTCTCACTCAAAACAAAAACCAGATTGTTTTTCATTTTAAAAGACTCACCCTTAAATCGAATGAGTCTGGCGAAATTCTTTGCCTGACTCGTATCTACAATTACGAATACATTTTCCTTTTCGCTTCTCAATATTTTAAACGCCTCTTTTTGAAAAGTATCTGTAGCAGCTATTTTAATTTTTTTGTATCCTGAATTTTGATCGAATGAAATAGCTGCTTCGGTTGTAAACGCAACAATATCTTTAGGATCCAGTTCTGCTCCATCCAAATTGCCTTTCGCGCTAATATATTTTAGTTTAATCACCGTGAATTCCTGGAAATAATTTCCACCCGGCTGGAGTGGTTGAATTCCGGCCTTCTTAAATTCTGAGGCAATAAATTCGGCCGCTTTATCTATTCCAGGTGAAAATGTTTTCCTACCCTGCATATCATCGGAGGAAAGGGTTTTTTCAATTCGGGCGACATCTGAGGAATCTATGAGCTTGTCGATTTTCTGTGCCTGGCTCACAAATACAGATAATGTTGCCAGTGCAAGGAGGAATTGTTTCTTCATGTTTTTGGGGGAAGTACAGAGTACCAAGTACCTAGTACCTAGATATTGATGAATAAGCAATATGCTGAAATAATTTTAATTTTCCTGATCTTGAATAATAGGTGAATGATAAAATAAATCTAGGTACTTTAATCTTGGTACTTGGTACTCTAATTACAAACTCATCATTTCCTTAAACTTCACAGCCTGTCTTCTGCTGACTTCAATTTTTTCACCACCTTTAATTTCAAGAAGTAAACCACCATTAAAATAGGGTTCCACTCTCTCAATCATTCTGAGGTTTACAATATGTTTTCTGTTTGCGCGAAAGAAAACTTTTTCATCAAGTCTTTCTTCGAGTGCATTAAGAGATTTTAATATGAGTGGCTTGTGAGTACTGAAATAAACTTTGGCGTAGTTGCCAACACTTTCAAACAACCTGATTTCACTAAGTTTCACGAACCAGCAGCGTTCTCCGTCTTTCACAAATACCTGGTCATTTTCACCGAGGGTGCCGCGATTCACAGATGTTGTGCCTACTCCTATCCCTGCTTCTTTTTCTTCAATATGTTCCAGTTTGTGCAATGCATCAGCCAGCCTTTTGGGCTCAACTGGTTTCAGCAGGTAGTCGAGAGCGTTAACTTCAAATGCTTTTAGAGCATACTCGTCGTAGGCTGTGGTAAAAATTACAGTGGGGATTCGGTCTAACTCGGTAAGCATGTCGAAACCGGTTTTTCCTGGCATCTGGATATCCAGGAAAACCAGGTCGGGCAGCATGCTTTCAATCTTTTCTATTCCTTCGCTTGCATTGGCAGCTTCAGCAACCACTTCAATTTCCGGGTAATCCTGTAAGAGCTTCTTCAATTCATTTCTTGCCAAACGCTCGTCATCAATAATGATAGCTTTCTTTGTCATGTTTTGTTTTTTTATACCATGGGAAATAATTCCATCCTTCAATAGTGCTACGATTGGTCCCGGTTGGTATGATTACTTGGTATCAACTGGCAAAATCACTTTGGCCTCAACCATATTTCCTGCAATATCCTTAATTTCAAATTTGGCCTTTTCGCCAAAAAGCAGGCTGAGACGATCGCGGGTACTTTGAAGTCCGAACCCATGCCGACTCAAACTACCATTTAAATAACCGCTGTTTCTTATTATGATTTCGTGGTTGTTCTCGCTAAAATCTGAAATGATTTTTACAACTCCGCCATTTACCTGTTTACTGATACCATGTTTGATTGCATTTTCAACAAGTGTCTGCAACATCATCGGAGGTATCGGTTGATCCAGTGTATCCTCATCAATTTCAAAATCCACTTTTAATCTTTCCTCGAATCGCATTTGTTCCAGCGCCAGGTAATCTTTTACAATATTTAATTCCTTTTCCAGGGGAACTGTTTCCAGTTTCTCTGCCTGCATACTGCTCCTCAAAATATTGCTCAATTCTGTGATCGCATTCCTGGCTCTTTCCGGATTCTCATCAACCAAAGCCCTGATACTATTGAGTGAGTTGAAAATGAAGTGTGGATTGATGTGAGACTTTATAGTTTTTAATTCCAGTTCCTTAACGAGCGATTGGAGTCTGAATGTATCCAATTCCTGTCTTCTGATTTTCTGGAAATAATGGTAAGCGTAGTAAATCAATACCCAAAGAAGTAAAAATGAAATATTATCGATCGTACGAAACAAAAGACGATGTGAGAATGATATTTTCTTCGTGTCTTCTGAAAGGTCAAAAATCTGAGTTAGGGATAAGAGTAGGAAAGTAAAAACAAAACTTGTAATAACCAGGCAAACAAAGAGGCGTGGAATCACCTTTTCAATAGGCAGAACGAGCCAGTTTCTTCTAATAATCACCAACCGCAAAATATGCGTGGCGGAAATCCCAAGAGTAACTGCCAGTAGCAGTTTTATAATCAGTTTTTCAGTTATCGGATAGCCGTAATTGTAAGCAAAGAACACACTTACCAACGCAAACACGAACCAACCGCAAAGCTGGTACCACCAGTATTTCGACATTTTTGGCAACATGTCCCAAATCTAAACAATTCCGGGAGCCGTCAAAAATATTGATTACACTAATGGCTATATAAACGGCTTAACGGTGCCAGCTCCTAACGTGTTTAACAAATGGCTCCTACACTGCATTTGATCCGATTTTTCCAGTGAAAACCAGTTAAAAATTGTAATACCAGTGGCTTAAGCCCGGAAAACGTTAATTTTACAGCTTTAACAACCATTCATGAATATTAAGCCTGGGCCGCTCCTAAGCCAGATCAATGCTCCCGAGGATCTTAAACTCCTGACTAAAGAGCAATTGCATCAGCTTAGTGACGAATTAAGACAATATATAATAGATGTAGTCAGCGTTCATGGTGGTCATTTTGGAGCAAGTTTGGGCGTAGTTGAACTTACAGTAGCACTTCATTACGTATTTAATACTCCTTACGATCATTTGGTATGGGATGTTGGCCACCAGGCATACGGACATAAAATTCTCACTGGCCGCAGGGACAATTTTGAAACAAACCGAAAATATAATGGCATAAGCGGATTTCCCAAAAGAACCGAAAGCGAATATGACACTTTTGGTGTAGGGCATTCTTCCACTTCCATCTCTGCTGCACTGGGAATGGCAATTGCAGCAAAATATAAAGGTGAGCTCGATAGAAAATCCGTGGCCATTATTGGTGATGGAGCAATGACAGCCGGAATTGCATTCGAAGGAATGAATCATGCAGGTGTTGCTGATGCAGATCTATTAATTGTGTTGAATGATAATTGCATGAGCATTGACCCAAATGTTGGAGCCCTTAAGGAATACTTAACTGATATTACTACTTCTCATACCTATAATAAATTAAAAGACGAAATCTGGAATGCTCTTGGCAAGCTGCCCGTCGGTAAAAGATTTACCAGGGACATGGCCAGCAAACTTGAACACAGTATTAAGGGCTTCGTAAACAAAAGCAGTAACCTTTTTGAATCACTTAACCTTCGTTATTTTGGTCCGATTGATGGCCACAATATTACCAAGCTTGTAGACACCTTACAGGATCTTAAAAAGATCCCCGGAGCCAAACTTTTGCATATTCTAACGGTGAAGGGTAAGGGCTATGAACTGGCTGAAAAAGATCAAACCCGTTGGCATGCACCAGGCTTGTTTGATAAAATCACCGGTGAGATCTATAAAAAGAAATTTGAAACCCCACAGCCTCCAAAATACCAGGATGTATTTGGACATACTATTATTGAACTGGCTGAAAAAAATGATAAAATATTCGGAATCACCCCGGCAATGCCAAGTGGATCTTCACTAAAATTCATGATGGATAAAATGCCCGATCGTGCATTCGATGTAGGTATTTGTGAACAGCATGCAGTTACGCTAAGTGCGGGTATGGCTACCCAGGGCCTGAGGGTTTTCTGCAATATATATTCAACCTTCATGCAAAGGGCATATGACCAGGTGGTACATGATGTAGCTATTCAAAATCTACCCGTTGTTTTTTGTTTGGATAGAGCCGGACTGGTTGGTGAAGATGGACCAACTCATCACGGCGCGTATGATATTGCCTATATGCGCTGCATCCCCAACATGATTGTTAGCGCGCCCATGAATGAAAGTGAGTTGCGAAATCTCATGTATACGGCCCAGTTGGAATCTACCAAACATCCATTTGTAATTCGCTATCCCAGGGGTGAAGGTGTGCTCCCGGAATGGAAAACCCCTATGCAGGAAATCCCAATAGGCAGGGGACGAAAAATTAAGGATGGAAAAGAACTTGCTATTTTGACTATTGGACATCCTGGAAATTTTGCTGCTTCGGCTATACGTGAGCTTAAGACTCAGGGCCTTTCCCCCGCTCATTACGATATGCGCTTTGTAAAACCAATCGATGAAGAGATGCTTCACGAAGTTTTTCAGAAATTCTCCAGGATCATCACAGTTGAAGATGGAACGGTTGTAGGTGGTTTCGGATCTGCTGTTCTGGAATTTATGTATCAACATAATTACCAGGCTGAGGTACGAATTCTTGGAATCCCCGACACAATAGTTGAACATGGATCTCCCAAGCAACTACAGGCCGAATGTCATTATGATGCTTCAGCAATTGAAGATGCAGTGAGAGAAATGCTGAAAGATAAAATCGCTGTATCCAAATTTGGATCCTGATTTCAAAGAGTAATCCCCCATAACTTTGGTTATATTGAATTGCCTTGTCCGTGCAGGATGAGGTTCATCATTTGCTCGCCTTCGCGAAGCTTGCACTACTGCTATAGCTTGGAACTTTGCTATCGCTTCTTCACATTGGTAGCGCATGCGGATAGCGTAGCAACTCAAATTAGTACGGGAGCTGTAAGGCAGTATACTCATAAAATTAACAATAAACTTCACGTTCAAAATAGCACTGAAGCTATTAACAAAACGTTTGGGAAAAATTAAGATCGCAGCTTTGAAAGTGCTATGAAGGCCGAAAGGAATTGTGTAAATTAATGTATGCGATCAAAACTAATTTTGCTCTGCACTGCATTATTATGCCTGATTGCCGCATTTGGATATTCTCAACGATATCCGATTGTTCACTATTCGCCACGGGAAGGATTAATCAATAACAGAGTCAAGGGAATTTACCAGGATAGCAAAGGCAAACTTTATTTTGGAACGTCAAGTGGTCTTAGCATTTACGATGGCACCCGTTTTTGGAATTATACTCATGAAAACGGATTAGCCCAGGACCTGGTAAATGATTTTCTCGAAATGGGAAATGACTCCGTTTGGATTGCGTGCAATACGAGTGGATTGAATTATATCACAGGAAACAAAATTTATACTTATCGAACTTCCGATGGATTTTACCCGGTAATAAATAAATTTCTCAAATCATCAGACAGTAACCTTTATATTCTTTCTGATGACGGTTTGTTTTTCTTCTCCACAAATAAATTCACTAAGCTTCCTTTTATTGATGAAAATGGCAAAGATGTAGGCAGGTTTCTTTATGAAGGCGTTGAATGGAACAACTATTTCATTATCCTGACTGACCCCCATTTAACAGGTATGCCTTCTAAATTATTTGTTTACGACAGAGTCAAACAAAAAATTATTTCTGAAGAAAAAAATATGGTGGTCTACGCTGCTGGAAAATCACCGTGGCTGGGATTAGTGATTTCAACCAATAAAGGCATGTTTTCTATTGATACTGCCCAGTTAAAAAATCTTAAACTTCAATACAAAAAACTACCTGATGCATTTCAATCACCACGCCCGAATGTTTCTTTGTTGTATACAGATAGAGAAAAAAACTTTTGGATCGGCACGGGCGACAGGCTGATTATTCGGCTGGATTCACTGGGAAATCGTAAAGAATTCACAACAAGTAATGGATTAAACTCTGGTAATTTTTCAAGCATATTAGAGGACCAGGAAGGTTCGGTATGGATCACATTTATAGGCGGCGGAATCGATAAAATGGTGAATAGAAATATTTCCTTTTATGAACAGTTCGACAATCGGAAAGCAAGAAGCATTTACACGGATCAGTCAATGGATTCTTGTTATGTATTTCTTGAAGATGGTAGCATCATTACAATTCCATCAGATGAATCCGGGAAACAAACGATTTTGAGTACAGACAAAGCAATTCCAGGAACTTTTGCTGCAGTCAATCATACCATAATACTGGGAGATGCATATCACGTTTATTATTTAAAGAAATCGAGATTGAAGGGAGAATTTAGACTGGCATACAGTGATAGCCTCGAAGATTCGTTTGGAAATATTTTTCCTGATCCAAATGGCAATTATTTACTGGCAGGTACTGGTTATATAACCGCAGTTACTGGTGGTGGCAAAAAAGTTTTTAGGTATCCAACCCGGCAGTTTGCCGACTATTTATACATTGATTCGACCAATAAAGTTTGGGTTCCGTTACGGGACGATCGACTGCTTTTGTTGAAAATTAACCCCGATAATCCATCAAATTATCTTGAACTGGTTCGAAATTACACCAGGACCATGCAAGCAAAGGGACCAAGATCGATCACAGTTGGAGCGGATGGTGCACTTTGGATTGGCACCAGATTTAATGGCCTATTTCGGGCCGACTTTGATTCGTCCATGAATATCAAACGATGGAAACAATTCACAACCAGAGATGGTTTATCTGATAATTTCATTCTTCATTTGTCCGCAGATAAACAAAATAATATTTGGGTTAGTACCTCAGGGGGACTCGACAGGATTAAGAATGTAAATGGCCAATTCAAAATTGAAAACCTTAGCAAAAGTGTTAACATTTTTGAATCCGTTATAAAAACAATGGTGGATAGAAACGGAGTTGGATGGAGCTATACTGGTGAAGGCAAAGTAATTCGTGTGGGAAAGAGTGTCGATTTTCCGGGACCAATACCTTCAATGATTGTTACCGAGCTAAAAGTTGGAGATATTGAAATGGATCCCACACAAAAGGAATATTCATTTTCTTACAAAGAGAATAATTTCAATATCGCTGTAGCAGCGATTTCATTTTATTATGAAAAACAGATTAAGTACAGTTATCTCCTGGAAGGAAGCTCAAACCAAAATTGGAGTGAGCCATCTAATAATTCCAACTTCAATTTTATTAATCTCCTTCCAGGAAATTATAAACTCATTGTGAAAGCTATTTATCCGGCAGGAAGATATCCGGATCAGTTTCTAAATTTCAAATTCGTAGTGCATCCCCCCTGGTGGCAAACCTGGTGGTTCAGAGCGCTTGCCGTTATAGCAATCATTTCACTCGTATTTTTCCTGGTAAGATCGTTTTTCACACGCAAACTTGAGTTGCAAAGAATCAACCTTGAACAACAAAAGGCAATTGAAAAAGAAAGAACAAGAATAGCCACGGATATGCATGATGACCTGGGTGCTGGTTTGTCAAGAATAAAGTTTCTGAGTGAAAGCATGAAACTTAGAAAAACAGACGACTCAACACTAAAACAGGAACTCGAAAAAATTACAAACTATTCTGTTGAGATGGTTGAAAAAATGGGTGAAATAGTATGGGCTTTAAATGAAAAAAATGATACTATCGCTGACCTGATTGCCTTTACGAGATCATATGCCACAGATTATCTTTCGAATAATGGAGTTGAATGTGTTGTTCATGCACCTGATGAATTACCGCAGAAATATATTGACGGAGAAAAAAGAAGGAATATTTTCCTGGCTGTTAAGGAATGTCTCCATAATGTAGTGAAACATGCATCCGCTACAAAAGTGGATTTTCGTATCTACATTAACAACCACCTCGAAATGGAGATTCAAGATAATGGTAAAGGAATTGATCTCACCCAAAAAAGGAGATTCAGCAACGGGATCGACAATATAAAATCCAGAATGGCATCGCTACATGGAAATGCTTCATTTGAAAATCATAATGGTACGAGAGTATTACTTACCATTCCACTATAATCATAACTTTCGTTATATTTTATTCTATTAGTTCCACATCTAATTTTAAATATGCAAGCTATTACCATATCTATTGTGGAAGATTTGGAAGAGGTCCGCGAAGGATTGAAGAACTATCTAAACCTTGCCCAGGAATTTCGAGTAATGGATACTTTCAGCAATGCCGAAGATGCTGCGGTGTTTTTACCTGAACTTAGACCTGATATCGTGATCATGGACATAAGTCTCCCCGGGATGACAGGAATCGAATGTATTAAAAAGGTTAAAAAAAATTGCCCGGGCACTCAGTTCATGATGTTTACTGTTTACGAAAATGATGAGAAAGTATTCGAAGCGCTCAAAGCCGGTGCAAGTGGATACCTCCTCAAGAAAACAGATCTGCCTCATATTGCAGCAGCTCTAAAAGAATTACATAGAGGAGGTTCGCCCATGAGCGCAAATATTGCGCGCAAACTGGTAGACTCTCTCCAAAAAGAAGAAGTATTACCAAATTCAGAATCGCTCACACAAAGAGAAAATGAAATACTGCATTTACTCTCTCACGGATTGCTCTACAAGGAAATTGCCGAAAAACTTTTTATTTCAGTCGGAACAGTGAGTCAACATGTGCATAATATTTATGAAAAATTGCACGTGCAAAATCGAACTGAAGCTATCAACAAAATCAGGGGTAAGGAATAATTCCACGCAAGCGTATGATTACTGATTCTGTCCAACGGGATTATAACTTTTATTCTATTGCACGAGGTGTCAAAAATTACTAGGTTTATTTGTTCTTTGAACAAATGAAATTAAGATGAAAATGAACCTGGCCCTTTTAGTATTTGACCCATCTTCTATGTTTCTTCCCAATCCGGATCAATCCGGATTTCAAATCCATTTCAAGTTAGCCATATGAATTATTTATGGATCATGAAAAACCAAAGAATGATTTTAAAAAAGATCTAAAGTGAGTATATAAAATGCTGGCTACAATTTGGCTAATCATTATTTCTTTCGGTGGAATTACCCAAACGATCATTTAACGGACAATAGCAAAATCCCGGCGAATGTCAAAGTTTTGGAGTTGAATGGAACAAAAGTGATTGAAATGCAATTTATCTAACTCGCTATTGTATTATTTCCAGATTAAGATAACCTTAAACGCTAAATCAGTTTTATGAAAAAAGTAATTTTTCTGTTAGGCTCACTGGCCCTTTTTATTTCAGTAATGGGTCAGAAAACAGATTCTTCTGCAGCAGCAGCTCCGAAAGAAAAAAAACCTGAAAAAAAATTAATCGGACTGGGGCTCAAAGCCGGCGTAAATTTCTCCAACGTCACCAACGCCAGTGAAGTGAATGCTAATAATACCACGGGATTTATGATCGGCGCCTTCTATGCTCCGCAAACTAAAGGAGTACTGGGATTCCGTACTGAGATCATTTATTCCAAACAGGGATATGACTATGCAAATGGAAGCAGCAGCGGAAGTGTAAAACTGGATTATCTTCTGTTGCCACAGCTAACAACAATAAACATAAGTCGGTTTTTCGAAATAGATTTCGGAATTCAATTGGCATTTCTATTAAATGCTAAGGCAGACAGCTCAAAAGCCAGTAGTGGTTCCAATCCTTATGGTGCAATGCTTGATTATTATAACAAATTTCAGTATGGACTCGCAGGTGGCATCCAAATCAATCCAATCAGAAGGCTATTTATTGGTGCCAGGTACGGAATCAGTCTAAGTAATATGTACAAAGATCCGAGTTCATATAGCGGAGGAGGGAGTAGCATGCCTGTCCCGCCATTTATTCCAAGCACCAGTTCAATTGACCTCAAGAATAATGTGCTAACCATTTTTGCTGGCCTTAAATTTTAAAAATTTTTATCCTATTGACCATGAATCGCTGATCCGTTAATCTTCCATTAAATCAAATTCCAGTGGTAATCGCCCAATGGAATATGGAATAAACTGCCTCTAAAATTCTCTCATCAATTAAAATTGCGGTTATGAAGACCCTGATTATTTTTTCCGCTATGGTTTCCCTGACGACGATTCAACTAAAATCACAAACTTCAAAAACAGATTATCCTGAACCGGAGTTCAAAAACGAAGTTTATTTTTTTAATAAAGGCGAAAGTAAACTGGTAAGGCTTGAAAAAAGTTTATCGAAACTTGAAACTAAAACAAAAGCGGTTGGAATGGGTGGATATGAAAGCGGATATACTATTTCTGGAACAAAAGCAACTTCGCGCATTCCAGAATCTCCAAATCTATATTTCATTTTTTCAAATGGAAGTTCAGCCCCTGCATCAAACAAACAAAATGATTCTACCATGAGGGCAAACGGAATTGATCAATCCATGCAAAACAGCATGAACTCCATGTTCGACCCCACGAATTCATTATCCCTTTACAAAACCGATTTCGAAAAAGGTGACAGAAAAATCTTTATGCAAAAAGCAGGTGGTGCATTTTCCTTCAATCATAAAGTACAATCCAGCGATAAATTTACTTTCAGCATGCGAAAAATTAAAGAAGGATACTGGGAACTGGTAATTGATAAGCATCTTCCAAAAGGCGAATATGCATTTACGATAGCCACATATGGAATGGCAGGAGCCTCTGGCGAGACAACTATATATTCTTTTGGTATAGATTAGTCCTCGCCTATTTTAGATTTTCTTTCACACATTTTTTTTGTGGAATGCGTTTTAGTCTGAATCTGTTTGAGATTCAACTATAACGCTTATGAAACGCATCATTATCTCTCTACTACTTATTATAATTTCCATCTTAGCTGTTAGCTTTAGTTGGTATTTCTCGAAATATCGTTCTCCAAAATCTCACCTCATTAGTCCCGCAAAAAACATTTCCGCGCGCCTTTCCTCTCAATTAAAAGAGAAAGCTTCTAACCTTAAGGACTATGCGCAATTGCATCATTGCAATGAAACCATTGGTTTCCTGGTTGATATGTCCATAGAATCCGGTAAGAAGCGATTTTTTGTTTATGATTTAGAAAACGATTCGTTAATGCTAAGTGGACTTGTAGCTCACGGTAGTTGCAATCAAAGCTGGCTTAGCGGCTGAAAATATGGAAACGAACCAGGTTGCGGATGCACCTCGTTAGGGAGGTATAGAATTGGAAGTCCTTACAATGGAAAATTCGGTCACGCTTACAGGTTATCCGGACTGGATTCAACTAATAGCAATGCTCTCCAACGGTCTGTGGTATTACATTCTTTTTATGCAGTCCCTGACGAAGAGGTGTATCCTTATCCAATTTGTCAAAGTCTGGGCTGCCCGATGGTCTCACCCGCATTCCTCAAAAGACTTCAATTGATAATTGATAATTCAGAGAAGCCGATTTTGTTATGGATATACGAATAAGCAATTCAGTCTATCCTTTTCCGTTAGAAATTCCGGCAGGCCATTAAACTAATCTTAACCGCCCTGGTCTGATTAATATTCTATCACAAAAATCCTCTCAGTATGAAAAAGATTTTGTTTTCCACCGCTGTTTTTACAGCAAGTATGTTTTTGGCTGCAACTGGCTTTTCTCAAACTAAAACTCCAGGGGTAACTAAAAGGCAGGAGCATCAACAGGAAAGAATTGCCAATGGCGTTAAAGATGGCGAATTGACCGCAAAAGAAACAAAGCATCTTGAAGCTCGTGAAGAAAAAATCCAGGCTGATAAAAAAGAAGCTAAAGCAGATGGAAAAGTAACAAAGAAAGAAAGAGAAAAACTTCAGAAAGAAGAAAACCGCACAAGTCGCGCTATCTATCACCAGAAACATGATGCTCAGAAAAGACATTAAAACAAAAACAGTGTCATAAAAAAATCCCGCGACGGCGGGATTTTTTTTATTCATTATTTTCCTGTGGCAGACCCTCAATGTCCTGCTCCCAGTTTTCATTCCATTCAACTATAAAATTATTTCTTCCCTCACCTGTCATCAACCTCATGTACTTCTGTTGAACCAATTCAAGCATCGAAAGAAACAAAAAAATAGCATGGATCCTGTTCTCACACACTTCGAATATTTTTTCGAAGGCCAGTGTTTTTTCTTTTCTCACCATATCCAACATATAGCCCCTGCTGCCTTCCATAGTGTAATTATATCTGTAAACCACGTGCTGTGGTTTATGCGTCCTGTCGTACAATCTTTGCATGGCACGTTCAAATGACTTCATCAATTTGAACATAGTAACAGTCTGAATTTCTGTTCCTTCTCCTGAATCCTCTCCTATTTGCGCAAGTTCTTTTTGAATATTACCCCGTTTAATCATCAGCATCCTGATGGCTTCCATTTCAGCCATTTTTGCACTCGCCTCTTTAAACCTTTTATATTCAAGAATTTTATCAATTAGTTCCTGGCGTGGATCAATTTCATTTCCCTGCGCATCCAAATCTTTTCTTGGCAACAACAATTTTGCTTTGATGCGCATGAGCGTCGAAATGAACAGGATGAATTCACTGCTCAATTCAATATTCAATTCTTCAGCCTTATGGATATAATCCAAAAAGTCCTTGATAATTTTTGTGATCTGAATATCATAAATATCCAGTTCATCCCTCTCAATAAAAAACAGGAGAAGATCGAATGGGCCCTCAAACTGCGATGTCTTTATCTGGTAGGATTCCGTATTCACTTAATCTGGTTTAAATCTGAATTTTTTTGGAGAAAGAAGGCTATTGCCATCTGGGCAAATGTATCGAAAACAGCAATTAAAAATTCCTGAACTTATAAACAAGTCCCACACCCAAAGTTTCCTTTAGTTGTAGCTTAGGACCGCCCTGTGTACCATCTTCATTTACAGACTTAGTGTCGTCATCGTAAATCATATCCACTGAAAAACTCACTGCAATCAGCTTTGTGATTTTGAAAAGCAGCAAATTCGTCATGTATAGATCAACATTCTGCGGTTTGTGTTTGTAATTGGAGAAGAGGTCGAGCCTACCGGAATAAGCAATATTGTCGCTGAATTTTTTCTTATATGTTACTGAAGCAAATGCACCGACTTCTAATCTCGATTTGCTTCCCGGGTCCACTCCAAACGCTCCCTGAGCTGAAAGAGAATCATTATTTACAATGGTCCATTTAGCGGTTATAGGTGATAGAAATACCGAGAAATTATCATTGGGTTTATAATTTAGGCCCGGTGATAGCAAAATATAGGCGGGCGCCATAAAATCCGAAGTAAGGACCTTCGAACCATCAGCAGGATAATTATAACCTTTGGCAAATTGAGTTCTGAAATTAAATAACCCGCTTAAATACCAACTTTTTTTGCTGATTCTGTATCCATACTTAGAAAGAATATCAATTCTGTCATCAGATTTTCTCATTCCCAAACTGGTAGTATTAACGAGTCCGTATGCAAGATCCAAAGTGTTATCCCAGGAATGTTTTCCTTTCGAGTAGTAAGCAAATAAACTCACTAATGAATTGAGGGAAAGTGTTGATTTATCTCCGCCGGCCGACCAATTGCTAAGGGCGCCCTGGTTTAGTGTGGCACTCATCAATCCTCCTACTTTCCATGTTTTTACAATCGTGTCATTGGGGTCTTTGGTAATATCTCTGCCTGCTTCACCCTGTAAACCTTTCACGGTTTTATCTTGAGACTGTGCACTCCATACCATCAATGCAAGCAAAATGCTTATCGATGTTTTTCTCATAGTAATAAGTTTTTGAAAATTAAAAATACTTTGACTTCACGTTCCAATTTTTCAAAACGTGTGCTAAAATGAATTTTAAAAATTTCCGTAAAGATGGGGTTGGCGAAAGGATTTATTTTCTTAGTTCATCGCGAATTTCCATCAGGAGTTTATCTGTAGTTGACGGTCCGGGTGGCGGTGCAGCCTCCTTTTTCTTTATCGCAGCATTCATAGCTTTTATAAGTGCGAATAATACGAATGCAATTGTTACAAACTTAATGACAGCTGCAAGAAATTTTCCGTATTTAACCGTTCCCCATGTTAATTTATCAAGGTCTTCGGCATGAGCAGCATGTAATGCCGGAGTCAATAGCAATGGCGTTATTACATCATCTACTAGCGACGATACAATGGCACCAAACGCGCCACCAATAATCACAGCAACTGCAAGATCAACAATATTGCCCTTCATGGCAAAGTCCCTGAATTCTTTAAAAAATCCCATATGGTTTGGTTTTGGTGATGAAATAAGGTCGATCCTCAATACAAATTAATTTATTTTTCAATTCGAACCTCAAAGATTTGTCGGGAATTTTTTGCATACACCTGAGATACAAACGCATCGATACTTTCTAATTTTTAATACATGATTTCGTGTGCAAATAATTACTGACCTTAGCGGACTTTTATATTAATGCAGTGAATAAGAAACTAATTACCTGGCTACTTTTTTTAGCCCTTTCTCTCATTTGGGGTAGCTCTTTTATTTTGATGAAGCAGGGAATGAAAATATTGAGTCCTTACCAGGTTGCTGCCATCAGAATGTTCACAGCCGGCCTGGTTTTGCTTCCTGTTTCATTGCGAGTGTTGAAAAATATTCCCAGGGAGAAATTATTAATGATTTTTATCTGCGGGCTCATCGGGAGTTTTTTCCCCGCATTCTTTTTTTGCATTGCAGAAGTGAAAATTGATAGTGGACTTACCGCTATTATTAATGCCCTTACTCCTTTATTTACAATAGTTATTGGCATTAGCTTTTTTAATAAGCCATTTGTTGTAAAACAATTTGGCGGTGTTATTCTCGGATTAACCGGCGTATGTCTTTTATTTTTAGTAGAGAACAAAATCGAATGGACCTATCTTGGTTTTGCATTTTTTGTAATTCTTGCAGCTATCTGCTATGGTTTGAATGTAAATCTTGTAGGAAAATTTTTAAAAGAGATCAGCTCAACGCAAATTGTTGCAGTAGCATTTCTAATGCTTATCATTCCTTCATTTCTGATTCTTTTCTTTACAGGATATTTTAGTTTGAATCTTACTGACGGGCATGTCCTTTTATCAACAGCTGCGGGATCTACACTTGGGATCCTGGGTACGGCCCTGGCAACTATAATATTCTATACTCTTTTAAAAATTGGCGGACCACTTTTCGCAACGCTGGTGACTTATGTGATTCCTTTTATCGCCCTTGTTTGGGGATTTCTGGCAGGGGAAAAAATAACCATCTTCCAGCTGGTATGCCTGCTGTTAATCCTTTGTGGCGTATTCCTGGCCACTGGAAAAGTTCCTATTGTAAGAAGAAAAAAATTAGTCGAAGCAGCTTCTAACGCCCTTGACTAAACGATCATGATTTCTTTTTCTTTTGCAGCAAGATGTTTCTCAACGAGGGAAATATACTTGTCGGTTACGGTCTGCATATTTTTTTCCGTATCCTTTGCCACGTCTTCGCTTAACCCTGTCTTTTGAAGCTTTTTGATATGCTCAATGGCGTCGCGGCGAATATTCCTGATGGCGATGCGGGAATGTTCACCTTCACCATGTACTTTCTTTACAAGTTCTTTTCTTCTTTCTTCGGTTAGAGGAGGGAGAAATATTCTGATGATGGCTCCGTCATTTTGCGGAGTAACGCCAATATTGGCAGCGATGATAGATCTTTCAATTGGTTGCAGCATATTTTTTTCCCAGGGCTGTATGGTGATTGTCCTGGCGTCTGCAACCGAAATATTACCAATTTGATTTATAGGAGTAGGAGATCCATAGTAGTCAACCACTAATCCATCAAGCATCTGAGGGTTGGCTCTACCGGCTCTAATCTTTACAAGTTCTGTTTCAAGGTGAGATATGGCTCTCTGCATAGCAGATTCTGCTTCCTGCAAAATCCTGGATAAATCGTCTGACATAAAATTTTACAATTATCTGGCCTGCAAATCTAACGAATGAAGAGGGAAAAAAGAATTTAGAAAAGCTAAAGTCTAGTTCTGTTCTGCTACAGCTTTATTAGGATTCAAAGGCATAATCTTGGATTGCCTTCTTCCTTCTGATTCGTTGGTGGAATCATCTGAGGCAAGAAACAATTTGGATTTTGGTTTGGTAAAATACAACATGCCAATACCAAGCGATGCCGCTCCCACCAGAATGGCGAAAAGATAATTCACTCCAATTGGGCTAAGTGCGTATGCTGCAACGGCGAAAAGAATATTCACTGTAACGAGTATAAATGTTGTTGCTGAATGACTAAGGCCCCGATCAAGCAACAAGTGGTGTACGTGGTTACGGTCAGGACTAAACGGCGAACGGCGATTGAAAATTCGTATTGCGAATACGCGCAATGTATCGTATAAAGGAACTATTAAAATCGCGACGCCAACTGCTGGTGCTGCTTTAATTTGGAAAATAGATCCGGGCTGATCTGCAACGTTGATAAAATGGATAACCAAAATCGCATTGGCCATGCCGATAAGCAGTGAACCGGTATCTCCCATAAATATTCGAGCAGGAGAATGATTAAAAATTAAAAATGCAAGAAGACTCCCGCCCAATGCAAATGCAAATGTGGAATAAGCAACATGACCAATTGCATAGAAGTATACACCAAAAACTATGGAAGTAAATAATCCCAAACTACCCGCAAGTCCGTCTACTCCGTCAATGAGATTAAACGAGTTGATGATTACTATTACGGTAAAATAAGTTAATGCCAGACTAAACACTTCGGGCAATTCATTTACACCAAGTAAACCATGCATGCTGCTAATAATAATTCCGCCTTTGTAAATGATGATGAATGCGGCAATAATTTGACCTATGAATTTTTTAAGTGCAGTGAGGACAAGTATATCATCTCTTAAACCCAGGAAGAAAATCACAAGACATGCGGCAAAAAAATATTGAAACTCGACTGCAGAGTCGAATGAAATAGTCATCAGACATGCCATTATCAATCCCGCAAATATTCCCAAACCACCTAATGACGGAACCGGATTCGAATGCAATTTTCTTGCATCGGGTTCATCAAATAATTTTTTGATTACGGAAACATTTATGATAACCGGAATAGCAGTATACGTAATAATAAACGCCAAAGCAGTGGCAAGTAAAACCTTATCCATCAAGCCCCGTTTAGAGTTGCAAAAGTAAATATAACCCCGCTAATCATCAAGTGTTTAAATAAATTAAAATTCAATATTAATCTTTCTTACGCCTATATAATAATAACGGTTGGCAATAGAGAATAGTATTTTTGAGGAAATTTATACACAGCCATCGTTAATCATTTGATCACTCATCATATTCCCCAACTTTGATTTAGATTTGCTACTCACAAAAAGCATTCCATGACAGATTTAAAAAGCACTGCTGCACAAATTAGGAGAGATATAGTTAGAATGGTACATGAGTCTCAAAGCGGCCACCCCGGCGGCTCTTTGGGGTGTGCAGACTTCTTTACTGCCCTTTATTTTAAGGTTATGCAACATGACCCGAAATTTAATATGGATGGCATTAATGAAGACCTTTTCTTCCTGTCTAACGGTCACATATCACCGGTGTTTTACAGCACTTTGGCCCGGTCTGGCTATTTCCCACTAACGGAGCTGCATACCTTCAGAAAGCTCAATTCCCGACTTCAGGGTCATCCTGCGACGCATGAACATCTTCCTGGTATCCGGGTGGCTTCGGGTTCCCTGGGACAGGGAATGAGTGTGGCAATTGGTGCCGCACTGGCCAAAAAACTCAACAAAGATTCTCATCTTGTTTATTCCCTTCATGGCGACGGTGAGCTGGATGAAGGGCAGGTATGGGAGGCTGTTATGTTTGCAGCGCACCATAATGTAGACAATCTTATTTCAACCGTTGACTGGAACGGCCAGCAAATAGATGGACCTACCAAAGTCGTTATGAACCTGGGCGATATCAGGAAAAAATTTGAAGCTTTTGGCTGGATTACTCTTGAAATGGACGGAAACGATATGGATGCGGTAATTGCAACGCTGGACCAGGCTAAAAAAGAAACCGGTAGAGGAAAACCCGTAGCCATTTTAATGCATACCATAATGGGCAAAGGCGTTGACTATATGGAAGGTCATCATGAGTGGCACGGTATTGCACCTAATGATGAGCAATTGCAAAAAGCCCTGGCGCAATTGCCTGAAATACTCGGAGATTATTAAGCTTCGGAAAATTTAGTTTCTCAATTCAAATTTCTGATTTGCTGCGCGCATGGAAGGAACCCATGAGGCAAGCAGCGCTATAAACAATACCGTAAATATTACAACCAGAAAATCAGTAAGTTTCATTTTCACTGGATAGTAGTCGATAATAAATGAAGTTCCTTCAAGGGGCACCAGTTTAAAATGTGTTTGTGCAAATACCAGTATAAATGCAATCAGCATTCCGGAAACTAATCCAATCGATGCAAGTATTGCTCCTTCACTAAGGAATATTTTTTGGATGGTTAATTTGGGCGCCCCCAAAGCCTGCAAAACCTGGATGTCCTTTTGCTTTTCCATCACCAGCATTGTCAAAGCACCAACTAGATTGAACATGGCTACTGCCAAAACCAAAATGAATATCACATAAATCGCCAACTTTTCCAGTGACATTACGGTATACAAACTTTTGTTTTGCTCGTACAGCGTAAGTACAGTGAATGCCTTGCCCAAAATGGTTTGAATTTCATCTTTCACTTTATTGGCGAGGGCAGGATCAGTCAGCGATATTTCAATTCCACTATATTCATCAGGATCAAAACCCATACTTTGCCTTACAAATTCAAGATTGGTGAGAATGTATTTATTATCGAATTCCTGTTGAATAGCGAAAGACCCGGAAGGCGATAATTGTCCCTCACTAAATGCAGAAAGGGGATTGTTGACATCAACGGCCCCTCTTCGCGGAAGGTTGACCGTAATATTTCCAATGCTTCTATCACTTAAAACTCCAATGGCATTTTCAACCCCCACTCCCATAACCGCACCAGGTTGTGATGCGGTACCCAAATCAAATTTTCCCCGAACCAAACTGTTTTCGACCGTAGTAACTTTTCCATAATTGGAATCCACGCCTTTCAATTCTACAATGGCGCTTATCTCTCCATTACGAATAAGTGCCTTTTCTTCAGCAACCCGTGAAATACTTTTTATTTCTGAGATCGAATACAATTTTTGAAATTGGTCGGCACTCAGATGAATGGTTTTTCCGGTAAGTGGTGAGATTTTAATGTCTGTATAGAAAGTTGCATACAGGGATTTTACCAGGTCTTCAAATCCATTAAATGCACTCCACAGTATTAGAAGGGAAGCAGTTGCAAAGGTGATGGCTATTACACTTACCCACGCAATTATGTTTATTGCGTTGGTGGATTTCTTTGCTTTAAAATATCGCCAGGCAAAAAGAAAATGCAAGTGTGCGGTTTTAGGAATGTAAATTGGAAAAAGAACCGAATTAATTTTCTTTATCTGAATTACCGTGTTTTTCTTCGTTCAACTTTTTAAATATGTCTTCCATTTTAAAAACATGATCCAGGGTATCGTCAAGGAAAAATTTCAATTCTGGCATTCTGCGCAGTTGATGTTTAACTCTCGCCGTTAATTCCTTTTTTATTTCCCAGGATTTGTCTTCGATCTTACCCAAAGCAAGCTTAGGATCTTTTACCTGAAAGAAGCTCAGGTAAATGCGGGCCTCAAGCAAATCAGGCGTAACCTTAACCGAAGAAATCGAGATCATACCTCCATCCATCATATTCAATCCCAGGCGGCGAAAAATTTCGTTAAACTCTTCATAAAGCAGCCCTGCTACCTGTTTCTGTCTTTTTCCTTCCTGCATGGCTTTCGTGTTTAGTGGCTGTAAATTTAGTTACTTTGCGCCTTAATTGGTCTTAATAATATACAGTACAGATAAATGAGAAGTTTAGGAACTATTTTCCATTACATCAGGCGCTACCCAAAATTAGTTACGGCGTATTTTCTTTTCAACGTTCTTTCTACTATATTTTCCCTGGTATCGCTCACCTTACTCAGCCCTTTTTTAATGCTGATTTTTAATGTGGACAGCGGAGTAAAAAATCTAACTCCCAGTAGCAATATTATCACAGGAACAATGGATCAGTTCAAGAATGTGGTCCGTGCAATGACTGCATCACCAGAAGGGAAGATCCGGGCTTTGGGATTGATTTGTTTGGTTGTGATACTTGCCGTATTACTAAAGAATATATTTTACTATCTCGCAATGTATGTTTTGAATCCAATACGAAACAGGATTCTCAATGATATGAGAGCGGATATGTTCAATAAGATCCTGAACCTTCCAATAGGATACTTTAATGAACAACGAAAAGGTGATATCATGAGTCGCCTCACTAACGATTTGCAGGACGTGGAATTTAGCACCGTTAGTTTTCTTGAATCATTTTTCAGAGAACCTATTACGATCATCGTATTTCTTGCTTACATGATCAGTACAAGTCCGCAACTCTCACTATTCCTGCTCATATTTTTACCGGTATCCGGACTGATCATTGGACGAATTGGAAGATCGCTTAAGCGTGTATCAACCAGAGTGCAGGAAAAATTAAGCTCTATTCTTACGATCATCGATGAAACCCTCGGTGGAATGCGGATTGTGAAAGGATTCAATGCTGAAGACCAACAATCACTTAAATTCAATTCTGCAAATGAAGATCTGCTTCACATTAAGAATAAAGCCAACCGCAGAAGGGATATGGCATCACCGGTTTCAGAACTGTTAGGTGTAACCGCAGTTTGCTGTGTACTTTATTATGGTGGGAGACTTGTTCTTAAAAATGAAGGATTCTCATTAAGTGGAACAGATTTCCTTGCCTATATAGCAGTATTCACACAAATCATCAACCCTCTCAAAACATTAAGTGCGGCATCTTACAATATTAGAAAAGGTGCAGCGAGCATAGAAAGGATTCAAACATTAATCAAAGAACAGGAATCCATCAGGGAAATTCCAAGTGCAAAACCTATTAAGAGTTTTGTCAATGAAATTGAATTCAGAAATGTAAATTTCTATTACGGTGACAAACCAATTCTGAAAAATATTAACCTTAAAATTCAGAAGGGCAAAACCATTGCAATAGTAGGTTCATCCGGCGCAGGCAAATCAACGCTTGCAGATCTGGTTCCAAGATTTCATGATGTAACCGGAGGGGAATTGTTGATTGATGGAGAAAATATCAAGAATTACAAACTCAAAGATTTGCGGGAACTCATGGGCATTGTAACCCAGGAGCCGATTCTTTTTAATGACACCATCGCAAATAATATCGCCCTCGGAAAACCATTAGCATCCAAAGCTGAAATAGAAAAAGCTGCAAAGATTGCAAACGCTCATAATTTCATAATTCATAAAGAAGGTGGTTACGATTCAAATATTGGTGATCGCGGAAGCAAATTGAGTGGAGGAGAAAGACAGAGACTTACCATCGCACGTGCCGTTTTAAAAAACCCTCCAATATTAATTCTGGATGAAGCCACATCATCGCTGGATACAGAGAGCGAAAGACTGGTACAGGATGCTATAAACCACCTCATGGCTAATCGAACTTCGATAGTGATTGCCCATCGTCTTTCTACTGTTCGCCATGCTGATGAAATAATTGTGTTACAAAAAGGCGAAATCGTGGAACGAGGAACACATGATAGTTTACTTGGATTGGATGGAATGTATCGAAAGCTTGTTGAAATGCAGGAAGTGAAATAATGGAATGATGATTCGCAATCATCCTGGCTTTATGCGTCGCAGGTTTCTCGCTCTCCCGATAGCCATCGGGACTTCGCATGGGGCTAGAAATGACAAAAGAAAAAATGTAAACTTGTATCCCTGGCCCCGCCTGTTCCAACAAACACCAACGAAATATTTGCATTTATTTGTCCAGGAACCAGGTACTAAGTACTTAATACTCTGCTAATATTTTCTGATCAAAATTACTCCTGCAACGAGAAGTAGTGCACCAATAATTCTGCCGGCAGAAATTTCTTTTACGGCCATTCCAAGCCAACCGTAATGATCGATTATCATTGCAGCGATAAGCTGTCCTGTTATAACGAGTGCAAATGTTAGTGCGGCGCCAAGTGATGGTACTACCCAGGTAATTGCAGAAACATAAAAAGCGCCAATCAATCCTCCCGTAAAAAACCAAATGGGTGCGGCCTTAATACCAGTCCATTGAAAATTATGCTTCCTGGTAAGTATGATGTATAAAATCAAAATGACTGTACCCGTGAAAAAAGAAATAAAAGCCGCGATCACCGGACCACCAGCTACTTTAGAAAGCTTTGAATTAATACCTGCCTGTATCGGAAGTATTGATCCTGTAACTATAGTCATCAACATGAGCAGTAAATATCTGGTCTGCATTCGCAATTAATTTTGACTTTACTCTGAATGAGATCTTTGCACTAAAAAAAACCGTCACGCTTTGGCGTGACGGCAAGTTAATTATTCAAAAAGAGATATGTTATTGAATGTTGGGATTCTTTGCATATCCCATTTTAGCTTCGATGCTAAGGGTAGCATGGGGTACGGCACGTAAACGGGCCTTATCTATCAGTTTTCCGGTCACTCTGCAAATTCCATATGTTTTGTTTTCAATTCGCATGAGTGCCTTTTCCAGGTGATCGATGTATTGAATTTGTCTGCTGGCCATTTGGCTCAGTTGTTCTCTTTCCATGCTGATACTTCCATCTTCCATGGTCATGTATCTGTTTTCGCTTTCATCGCCACCCATATCATCTTTACGAGTGATCAATCCCTGCAAATATGCTAACTCCTTTTTTGCTGCTTCAAGTTTCCTCAAAACTAATTCTTTGAACTCTGTAAGCTCTACGTCACTGTATCTCATAGTTGGACCGCTTTGATGTAGCTCAGGCTGATCGAGCACAGATTTTGTAAAATCCGGTTCATACTTCTTGGCTACGGTTGTGGTTAATTTAGGTAATATAACTGGTTTCGACTCTCTTCTCGGTTCGGGTTTAGCAGCTTCCTTAACGACCTTTCTAATTTCCGGTAATTTATGAAGGGGTTGAGGTTCAGGCTTATGTACTGGCTTTTCAACTTTTTTCACGGGCAGGGGTTTATGAGCCACCGGTGCTGGCTTATGAGCAACGGGAGCAGGTTTGTGGGCAATAGGTGCAGATTTATGAGCCACGGCAGTTGATTTATGGGCAACCGGGGCTACTTTTTTGACGGCCGGTTTCTTAACCTCGGCCTTTTTAGCATGCCTGGCGACCTCTTTCTTGATCGGCTTTGCCGCCTTCTTGGGAGTCAGCTTTTTTGCCGCGGGAGCCTTTTTGGCCGGCTTGGCTGCTTTTTTAGGCGCCGCTTTTTTTGCTGATTTCTTGTTGGTTGCCATGCTTTTATGCTTTTTTTGTAACAAATACTTTTAAAGGTATGTCATTTACTTCAATTTCGGTGCCATCAACAATTTCAGGCACAAGTTCCAAACTATCTGCCAAAATTTCCGCGCAAATATAGTCATTAAATTGAGTGATGGATGGTTTCAGGCTCGCATTTTCTGCTACCCTTACCAGGATCCTGTCGGTGAGTTCAAACCCGCTATCCTTGCGGATTTTCTGGATTCTGTTCACCAGCTCCCTTGCATTTCCTTCCTGCTCTAAATCAGGAGTTACCGTTACATCTAATGCCACGGTTAATTCACCCTGGTTTGCAACGATCCAACCCGGAATATCCTCGCTTTGAACCTCAACTTCGTTCCGGGAAATTACTATTCCTTCGCCCTGAATATTCAGGTTGATAAACCCGTTTTTTTCCAGTTCAATAATTTCATCCTGACCCAAATTGGCAATGGCCGCCGCAGCAGCTTTCATTTTTGGTCCAAGTTTTTTCCCAAGCGCTACAAAATTGGCCTTCGCTTTTTTCTTGATAAAGCCTGTATCCTCGGTGAGATATTCAATATGTTTCACATTCACTTCAGACTTGATCAAATCCTCCACCCGCTCCATTTGCTTTTTCTTCTCATAGTCCAAAACCGGGATCAGAACTTTTTGCAAAGGCTGCCGAACCTTGATGTTCACTTTTTTTCTCAGAGATAAAACAAGTGATGAAATATCCTGAGCCATCTGCATCCTTTCTTCCAGCGAAGTATTAATTACTTTGGCGTCTGCAACAGGAAATAAAGCATGATGGACAGATTCCAGCTTATTTCTTCCCGAAACCGAATTCAAATTAGTGAACAACACATCACTGAAAAAAGGGGAAATCGGCGCCATCAATTGCGCTACGGTTTCCAAACATTCATATAAAGTTTGATACGCACAAATCTTATCCTGTTCGTATTCTCCTTTCCAAAATCTTCTTCTGCAAAGTCGGACATACCAGTTACTCAGATGCTCATCAACAAAATCTTCAATGGCCCGTCCTGCGGCCGTAGGCTCGTAGTCGTCAAGATATGCAGTTACTTTCTTCTTGAGACTGTTGAGTGATGAAAGAATCCACCTGTCAATTTCAGGTCTTTTGTCAAGCGCAATGTATTCTTCCTTAAATGAGAACCCATCAACATTAGCATAAAGTGCAAAGAACTGGTAAGTATTATAGAGCGTTCCAAAAAATTTCCTCTGCACTTCACGAATCCCATCGAGATCAAATTTCAAACTATCCCATGGCGATGCATTTGTGATAAGATACCATCTTGTTGCATCGGCGCCAAATTGCTCAATGGTTTTGAATGGATCTACTACATTTCCCAGTCGCTTACTCATCTTATTTCCATTCTTATCAAGTACGAGTCCGTTAGAAACGCAGGTTTTATAAGCCAGACCCGGATAATGTTGATCAAGATCCTCTGTTACTATTCCTGAATTTTTCAGTTCTTCCTGAATGGATTCTTTAAGCAGTGCTGCAAGAGCGTGTAGCGTATAGAACCAGCCACGAGTTTGATCCACTCCTTCGGCAATAAAATCTGCAGGATAATTTTTCGCAAAAGTTTCCTTGTTCTCAAACGGAAAATGCCATTGAGCAAAAGGCATTGCGCCGCTGTCAAACCAAACATCAATCAAATCAGGAACTCTTTTGAGTCGATTTCCATTTTCAGAAACAAGGATCACTTCGTCAACAAAAGGCTTATGTAAATCCAGGCTCTCTCTGGATAAACTTTGATTCAATTTCAGTGCCTTATTAGCTTTTTCAATTTCATCAAGCAATTCATCTATTGAGCCAATACATTTTTCTTCTGAGCCATCGTCTGATTTCCAAATGGGCAATGGCGTTCCCCAATAGCGACTTCTGCTCAGGTTCCAATCAACCATATTTTCTAACCAATTGCCGAATCTTCCTTCGCCTGTTGATTTGGGTTTCCAATTGATGGTTTTATTCAGCTCAACCATTCTATCCTTGTATGCAGTTGTTCTGATAAACCAGGCATCCAAAGGATAATAAAGTACTGGCTTATCAGTTCGCCAGCAATGCGGATAATTATGTTCGTATTTCTCAATCTTAAATGCCCTGTTTTCTTTTTTCAACTTCACACATATGTCGACGTTCACATCAACATATTCAGGATCATCCTTGTAATTTTTTACATATCGTCCTGCAAATTCACCCAGACCATCTACAAATTTTCCAGTCTTATCAACCATCACAAGAATACCAATTCCATACTTCTTTCCTACCTTGTAGTCATCAGCACCAAATGCCGGTGCCGTATGCACAATACCTGTACCATCCTCTGTGGTTACAAAATCTCCCAGCAATACTCTGAATGGATCGCCACCGGATTTATCCGGACTGTTAGCATCGAATGGAAGCAATTGTTCATACCTGCATTCTTCCAATTGCCTGCCCCGGAATTCTTTCACAATTTTATAAGGGAGTTGCTTTTTCTTAATGAGATGATCAAATTCTGATTTGAGTTTTGGGTTATGATCTCCGATGAGCACTTCGTCAGAACCCCTGGTAAGCCAGTTTGTAATTGCATCGAATAATTCCTGGTTACCAGCCTCATCCCATTCATCTATTTTTTCAGGGAAATACTGATGAATGAGTGGTTTCGCGAGAACTACTGCGCATGGCTTTCCAGAGTAAGGATTAAAAGTTTTGACAAGTACATAATCAATATTTGGTCCAACAGTTAACCCGAGGTTTGAAGGAAGTGTCCAGGGTGTGGTGGTCCATGCGAGAAAAAATACTTCTCTGCTATTGGCCGCTTCGAAAAGAAATTTAGATTTTTCGTTTTCTATTGCTCGGAACATGGCAATACAGCTGGTGTCTTTTACCATTTTGTATGTGCCTGGCTGGTTAAGTTCGTGTGAGCTCAATCCAGTTCCTGCTGCCGGAGAATAAGGTTGAATACTGATACTTTCATATAAAAGGTCGCGTGAATAGAGCTGTTTAAGACTCCACCAGAGACTTTCGATATAATCATTTTTGAAAGTGATGTAAGGATGCTTAAGATCAACCCAATACCCCATTTTAGTCGTGAGCTCATCCCATTTATCCTTGAATTTCAATACTTCATTTCTGCAGGTAGCATTATATTCTGCTACTGAAATTTTCTTTCCTATATCTTCTTTAGTGATGCCAAGCATTTTTTCAACTCCCAGTTCAATGGGCAATCCATGTGTATCCCATCCTGCTTTGCGGCGCACTTGAAAACCCTGCATAGTTTTGTAGCGACAAACAAGGTCTTTCAATGTTCTGGAAATCACGTGATGAATTCCAGGCATTCCATTGGCGCTGGGTGGGCCTTCATAAAATACGAAAGGAGTTGACCCCTCACGAAGGGTAACACTCTTTTCAAATGCTTGATTTTTAGACCATTTAGCCAATATTTCCTCTTCAATTGCGGGTAAATTCAGCTGTTGGAATTCTCTATATTTCGCAGACATATTTCCTAAAAAATGGCAGCGAAGTTACTGAAATAAAAAGGGATTTTAAGGGGGCACAATTACAGAAGTTTCTTTCAAATTCACTGATCATTCCTCTGAAATCTTCGAGAGAAAAAGAAGCAAAATGCTGATCAAATCTGTTAAAATTTTTAACTCTTAGTTTTCCACATTTTTTCTCTTTGGCATAATTTCTGAAAAATAATCTCAGAACCTTATTTGAAACCACTTAAAAATCAATAACCGTGAAAACCAAAAGTTCAGCCTGGCACCGATTTTTTTCAGCATTTTCCTGGAAGACTCCCAGGACAGCCAGAGTAAATTCAGGGCGTAAAGTTTCCAAATCATTTAAGAAGGAAGAAATTCTAAATAAAATATTAGCCAGCAGGCTGAGGATGCAAAGTTTATAAGGGAGAGTGAAAAACCGCAAAATTATCGTTACGCATTAATATAAAATTTTTTTCCAGGGTTTAGGGATTAGGGATCGAGGGGAGCAATCATGCTCCCTTCACTTTTAAAAGAGCATTAAAGAGATTTCAAAAACTTAATCAACGCTTTTCTATCCGTACTTGATAATTGTATGAACCCCTGCTTCGCTTTTTCTGCTTCACCACCATGCCATAAAATTGCCTCTTCTAAAGTGCGGGCTCTTCCATCGTGTAAATAATACGGAACTCCATTGGTTTTTTCAAAAAGTCCGATTCCCCAAAGTGCCGGCGTTTTCCATTCTTTTCCATCAGCTTTGAAATCTGGTCTTCCATCAGCAAGTCCGTCACCCATATCGTGCAATAGCAAATCAGTATAAGGATGTATCCTTTGATTGCTCACACATTTCAAGGAAAGATCAACTCCTGTTTGAATAGTTGGTTTATGACATCCAACGCAATTCAATTGTCTGAAAATATTTTCACCACTTTGAACTGTTAGGTCAGTTACATTGCGACGGGCGGGAACTGCTAAAGTGCGGATATAAAATTCTGCTGCGTTCAATATACTATCAGCTATTTCAGGATCATCAACATGGGAATCAAGTTGCGACTGTCCGAATGAACTTTCCTTAGGAAAAACATAGTTCGTTACACCCATATCCTGGTTATACGCTCCTGCAACCTGTGTGAGGATTGTTGCTGTATTTGCTTTCAAACCAAAACGCCCAATCATCGTTTTTTGCAGGTAGGGATCATATACATAATTTGCTTTTCCGCTAATGCCATCTCCATCTGCATCATTTTCATCTGCAAAGGCTAAAATTGTCGATTCAGGAATACTTTGTATCAAACCCAAACCAAAAAATGGCGGAGCCATCCTGGGTGACATCATCAGGTTTCCAGGAAGTGGTTTGTAAGGATTAAGAAGAGTGTAAGTCGGATTCCGCAAACTGGCAGTTTCCCCATCAGGAAACGTAAATGGGTTTTCAGTATAAGTTATATTAATTTTTGCTTCGGGTTGAACACCGAAAACTGCTACATCCTGTAACTGTAGGCCATATCCGTCAACAGCAAGTGGACCGCCATGTGCATCACTACCGGGAACGCTTAGACGAATAAGCAAAGAAGAATTTACGAGGCCGGCAGTTGGATTTCCTTTTCCATCATTATGATGGCAGGAAATACAGGAAACGTTACTGAATATGGGCCCTAACCCGGAATTAATTGGCGCTGGGGCTGTAACAAAAGTTTTTTCCACCGCACCATCACCAACTTCATGAACATGTTCATCATGACTACTCAAACCTGGCACCTGGTGCCCAAATGCTTTACTCGTTTCATCAAATACAGTTGCCTCACCACCGGAAAGCCGGGGGTCATACTGTGATTCGTCAAACTCACTGGCCTTTCTGCACATCATAAATACTGCAGGCAACAATAAAATTGCAGTGATCCAGTATATCTTTCTTATCCGCATTTATTCCAGAGTCGGTTTTCTTAGCTGCAAAAATTAGTCGGTTATATTTTGCTGAATAAAGGCTCTCAATTTTGTATCGAGAGTTTCTGAAAGCGCTTCCAGAGCATCCATTACAGTCTGACACTGGATACGTTCGCTGATGATTGCCTGTTCAAAAGGCTTAGTGATGCTATTGAAGGAATTGATTGCAGTATTGAATTTTTGTTGGATCTCATTATCCAGCGCAATGTTTTTCGCCCGAACCAGTTCATTTAAGCCCACACCATCGTCATTAAATTTACCCTTGTATACATTCAGTGCACCCGTAATATTGTTCCTGAAATCTGATACAGAATTTCCACTGAAAGGCGATTCAACGATATTTGGATCCTGTGTGTCAAAAGGTTCTTTCATTTTCCCTTCACCAACTTCTTCGCAGATAGCGAGCATCCCTTCGAGAATAGCCAGGAATGCATCTTTCTTCATGGGATAGAGTGTACTTCCTTTTCCAGCGTTCAATAAATGCTGTCCATAATTTCCTCCACCGGGAGCCCAGCTTGAATATAATTTTTCTGCTTGTGATTTAAGATGGAGAGAAAGACTTGTGACGTACTGTTTTTGCCTGTCTGTAATTCCTGCCGCGGTTTGTAAGCCTTCTTTACCCCAGAGGACGTATTCAATTGGATGGTATCCTTTGAGTGAACGTTGATTCAGTGCTTCTATATCGTCAACTCCGAGCGGATTTGAACTCGCAAGCAGGGAGTCAAGATCATTAAAACTTACGGGCCATGTGTCGGTTTCTGGATCATATTCATCATCTTCAACCGGTCCGAATAAATAACCTTCACATCTTTCCCAGGTTACACGTAAGTCACGCCAGGCAATTTTAGCAGCATCTAAATTGGCGTCAGTTGGTATTATGTTTAGAGTACTAATTGCTGTATTTAGAATGGAGGCTTTTGTTTTCAATTCATCATAGCCTGGAATTGCTACAACATGCACAAAATCCGAAATAGCCTGTTCTTCTATCTTCGCGAAATCTGAACCTGTATTTACGTCTGCTTTTCGACATGACCCTGCTAGTAGAGCCGCTCCAAAGAAAAATAAGAGTGTATATGATTTCATCGGTTTAATAGATTAGATAAAGACTATAAGATTCGTTCCTGATACTTCGGTCTTTAATTCTTTTAGTTTCAATTCTGCCGGTCCTTTGGTTACATTTCCTTCTTTATCAAATGTGCTTCCATGAAGCGAACACAAATAACCCTTTCCTGTTGGAATAAGTTGATTTGACTGGTGCGTACATCGGAGCAATAGTGCCTTGTAAGTGTCATCAGAATTTTTCTGAACGGCGATTTCGTATTGAAACTTTCGTGGACTAATTACCTGGAGAGCATTCTTGTCAAAAAGACTCAGCGGTACCTGTAGTTTATTATCCACCATTTCAGTTTTGAAAACAGGATATGAAGGTCCGCAGGAACTGAGTCCGGATATACCAGCGACTGCAGCTGTTAACAGGCAAATTCTGCATCCTTCTATAATAAATTCCCTTCTTTCCATCTAACTAAAATGAATAACCGATTCCAAGATTAAAAAATGTATTGCTTTGCTGATATGGTAATTGAACCGGACTTGGATTTACAACTAGTGCAGGGTTTTCGGGACCTGTATGTAAAAGTCTCACGTCAGTCTTTATTACCACATTATGAATAGGCAGGTAACTGAATCCGGCAATTAAATGTTGCTGCTTCAACTTTCCGTCATAAATACCATTGCCTGGAATTGTATGATTGAGATCAAGCATTTCATACCTCGCAAAGATGTTTAATTGTTGGCCCTGCAAGGCATGACTTTTTTCAAATAAATTATATGCAAGTTCAACATAAGCACCATACATACTGTTGCTCACGTTATTTGCATATGCTCTGTTCACCTGATCAGCATCTGGAAAATAGATATAACTCAGAATTGCTTTTGCGGCAAATCCATTTTTGGTCCACTGAAGATTTCCCTCTGTGAGATATAATGGCAAAGCAAAAGCTCCCGAGCTCAATTCCAAACTATCACTTTCTCTTTTGTTCAAACCGTTCGTGCCTCCTGCATACGCAGAAACCTGGAACCTGAAATCATTTAAGAAATATTGTAAGGACGCAGTTACTGCAAGATTGTTTGCATTTACATCAGATCCTTCACCACGGCCCTCGCGTATGCCGGTTCCATGTTCAAAATTCGCCGAATTCAAACCAGTGATAAGAGCGAAACTATAATTGAGAGGCATTCTCTTAGCTCTTCCATAAAAACCAACTCCCAATTCTCTCCAGGTCGCAGGAATTACCAATTGCTCCACCATTGGTCTTTCAACGCCGTTAAAATTTACAGGCAGGTGATTTTCGTTTAATATCCCGATGCGTGGCGTAAATAATCCAGCAATAAGGTATTGCCTCGGATTTAAATCAAATTTTAAAAATGCCTGCTCCATTGAAATTTCTCCCTTCATTCCGTCTTCTGAGCCTGGTTCAACTTTAGCATTCTCTAATTCCATTTCACTGAAAAATGAAATTTTTGAATTAAACTGATGACCCACAAAAAGTACCACTCTTTCCAGGGTTGCGCGGGATTTTTGTTGATTGAAATCTCTTTGATAAAATGCACTTCCGTAGCCTGAGATAACCGTTTTTGCTTTTGCAACACCAGCGTTCAAAGAATCTTCACCAGTTCTCAAAACGAGTTGCTGTGCCGGAGTTAATTTCGAAGATGGATATTGCTGGGAAAAACCTTTTACAACAAAAAATAGTATTAATCCAACGGAAAAAATTTTCTTCATAACCTGTTTTTATTCAAGGAATCAGCCTGCAAAGAAACCTTGAATTCGGCAGGTGGCATTTACGGGTTTAGGAAAACGGTTTACGGAATGCGGAAGAAGTTAAATGTTCAGAGTTCAGCGTTCAGCGTTCAGAGGTGATAGATATGGGATATATGATGTGGGACAATATACTGTATGTGGTTTTTATTTAGTCTGGGTACCAGGTACTAAGTACTTCCAAAGCGTCTTTGCATTCACTTAGAATCCTTGCGTGAGGTCCTTATGGATTTATATATCCTGATCGCGACCATCAAGACGATCACAAAGGCGAAAAGTCCGCCCAGCCCCCAGGCCCAGCTCATACTTTCTTTCACAACAACCAGCATCACAATAGCAACGAGGAAAATGGTTGCTACTTCGTTCCATAACCTTAATTGCTGCGAACTGAATTTGAAGTTGCCTTTCATTTGCGCGGAGAAAATATATTGAAGCGAAAGGTGATAAAGAATCAATCCAATTACAAACCCCAATTTTACCTTTAACCATGTTGGTATATTCGGTAATTCACTCACTAGCCAGCCACCGAAAAATAATGCAAGAATTGCGGAGGGCCACGTGATCCCAAACCAAAGCCTTCTTATCATGATCCGAAATTGATCACTCAAAATTGATTTTCCTGGTTCCGATTTATCCTGTGCTTCACGATTATAAATAAATAAACGAACCATGTAAAATAATCCCGCAAACCAGGTTACTATAAAAATGATGTGGAGGGCTTTGATATAATTGTACATATTGCCAAGCATTTAAGCCAGTATCGATTCATTTAAGATCATAGAACTATCGCCGCTCTCATAATCACGAATCCATTTTGCAAGACATTCAACCCACACTGAATTCACATTCATGCAGGGAATCATTTCATAAGATTCTCCGCCGGCATTCATAAAAGTTTCTTTTCCCCTAATTGCAATTTCTTCCAAAGTCTCAAGGCAATCACTCACAAATGCAGGACAGACGACGAGCAATTTTTTGATTCCCTCCTTAGGCATTTCTTCCAGCCTGATGTCTGTATATGGAGTCAGCCATTTTTTCCCAATGCGGGATTGAAATGAATTGCTGAATTTACCTTCGGGTATACCTGCACGTTGTACAACTTTTTTAGTGGTATAAAAACACTGGTGTCGATAACAGGTTTCATGTGCTTTTGATGCTATATCACAACAATCAGGTGAACTCAAACAATGCTGATGCGTTCTGTCTGTTTTTAAAATATGCCTTTCAGGAATGCCATGATAGCTGAATAAAACATGGTCATAATCCTGTTGCAAATAAGGTTTCATGCTTTCTGCAAGGGCGTTCAAATAATCGTCGTTATTGTAAAATGGTTTTATGAATTTTAATTTGAATGGAAACCTGTTTCTCCGATAACTATCACGTGCGTGCAGTACTGCCGTTTCATAACTACTCATTGCGTAGTGTGGATACATTGGTATTAGCAACACTTCTTCCAGATCCGGAATTTTTTTAAGAAGAGCTGAGAACGTTTCATCGGGAGTAGGTGGGCCATACCTCATCATAATTGCCACCGCATCTACGGTTCGCTCCTGCAAGGAGTTACGCAATTGGTTGGTGAATATAATCAGCGGGGAACCATCTTTGGTCCAGATGGTATGATATGCTTCAGCTGAATTTTTTACCCGCGCCGGAATGATAATTCCTTTTACAAGTAACAAACGTAACAGGTATGGATAATCGATAACTCTTTTATCCATTAGAAACTCATCGAGATATTTTTTTACATCTTTCACTTCCGTGGAATCAGGCGATCCCAGGTTCATTAACACTATTGCTCTTTTAGTTCGGTCCTTCATCTTGCTAATTGCTTTCTTCGAAAGATAGATAAAAACACAAAAGGCCACTTTAATTGTGACCTTTTCTGATATGATGGATCAAAAACGGGACGCAGTTTCTATTGTATGGTCCAAGTCTTGATAGGAAAGGGCATTACTCAAAAACCACGATTCAAATGCAGATGGAGGTAAATATACACCATGTTTTAATAGATGGTGAAAGAATTTATTAAACATATCAACATCTGCCTTTGCGGCTGTTGAAAAATCAGTCACCTCATGGTCACAGAAATGTAAACTGATCATACTTCCGCGCCTGTTGATTTTATGATTCAGGCCCTTTTTTTCAAAAACATCATGCAAACCCTTCTCTAAATAGGCTGATTTTTTCTCCAGCTCTTCATAGATCGAGGTGTTATTTTTTAAATCATTCAGCAATGTAAATCCCGCAATCATTGCAATCGGATTTCCGCTTAGAGTCCCAGCCTGGTAAACTTTTCCCAATGGAGCGATATGTTCCATAATTTTTTTCCTGCCACCGAATGCTCCTACCGGCATACCAGCGCCAATCACTTTTCCATAGGTCACCAGATCGGCATCAATTCCTAAAAATTCCTGTGCTCCTCCTAAACTCAATCTGAATCCTGTCATCACTTCATCCAAAATCAGGACTATTCCATTTTCTGTACAAATATTTCTAAGGCCCTCGAGAAATCCTGGCAGCGGTGGAATACATCCCATATTACCAGCAACGGGTTCAATAATGATGGCGGCAATGCTTTCAGGATTTTGGTCCACCAGTTTTCTTACCGCATTCAGATCATTATAGGCTACATTCAGTGTATCCCCAGAAACTCCCGCAGTTACCCCCGGTACAGTTTGAATATTTAAAGTTGCCACGCCACTACCTGCTTTCACAAGAAAACTGTCTGCGTGACCGTGGTAACAACCTTCAAATTTGATGATTTTATTTCTTCCCGTATATCCTCTCGCCAGGCGAATGGCACTCATGCAAGCTTCTGTACCGCTATTCACCATCCTGATTAAATCAACATTTGGAACCATGCTGATGATCAATTCAGCAACTTCAATCTCCAGTTCCGTAGGTGCACCAAACGAAGTTGAATCTTCAACTTTTTTGCGAATGGCATCTACAACCGGAGCATAGGCGTGACCCAATATCATCGGGCCCCATGAATTGATAAAGTCGATGTACTGATTTCCATCTGCATCATACAAATATGCGCCTTTCGCCTTTCTCATGAACAAAGGGGTGCCACCTACACTTCTGAATGCCCTTACCGGCGAATTAACTCCACCGGGAATAAATTTTGCAGCCCGCTCAAAAAGTTGTTCGCTTTTTTTTATTGAATAACTCATAATTGAATAGAGAGTCTAAAATTCGTTTATCCTATGATGTTAGTAATCTGGCCATCTCAGCAGCAAAATAAGTTGCTATTAAATCAGCACCTGCACGTTTGATGGAAGTGAGGCTTTCTATCATTGCTTTTTCTTCATTTAGCCAGCCCAGTTTTGAAGCAGCTTTGATCATAGCATATTCGCCACTTACCTGGTAAGCGCTTACCGGAAGTTCTACTGCATTTTTTACTTCCCGAATGATATCAAGGTATGCAAGAGCCGGCTTTACCATTACAATATCCGCGCCCTCTTCAACATCCATCAATGTTTCTTTAATCGCTTCTACGCGGTTGGCGAAATTCATTTGATAAGTTTTCTTATCGCCAAACCCCGGCGCACTGTCCAGTGCATCCCGAAAGGGTCCATAAAAGCAGGAAGCATATTTGGCACTATAACTTAATATTCCTGTTTGAGTGAAATTATTTTCTTCGAGCGCCTGACGAATAGCATAAATTCTTCCATCCATCATATCACTTGGAGCAACAAAATCAGCTCCCGCGCGGGCGTGACTCACACTCATCGCGGCGAGTACTTCGACCGTTTTATCATTTACAATTTGCTGATTCTCCACAATACCATCGTGCCCAAATGAAGAATATGGATCCAGTGCCACATCTGTAATCACAACAATATCCGGACAGGCATCCTTAATCGCCTTTATGCTGTTTTGCATCAGACCGTTTGGGTTAATCGCTTCCGTGCCTGCATTATCTTTTAAATGGTCGTCGCACTTTACAAACAACAACACAGATTTAATTCCCAGCCCATAAAGCTCTTTTACATGCCCCACGGTTTTATCCAAACTGGAGCGCATATAGCCAGGCATAGATGGAATTTCTTCCGAGATATTTTTCCCTTCAATAATAAATAACGGAGCTATAAAATCATTAGGCGTAAGAACAGTCTCGGCAACCATGGCCCTGATGGCAGGGGATTTGCGGAGTATCCTGTTTCTTCTTTGTAAATACATATCGAAAATATTAGGACAAAATTTCTAATTGCGTTCTATCAAACCCATTCCCGGGGATGGAGACAGGCTTGTAATAATTGATCTTCGGCGCTTCCAGGTTCAGGATGATAATCGTATTCAAATCTCACTGTTGGCGGAAGGCTCATTAAGATACTTTCGATACGACCATTTGTTTTCAATCCAAATAAAGTACCTCTGTCGTGAACGAGATTAAACTCAGTATATCTTCCACGCCTGATTTCCTGCCATGTCTTTTCTCTTTCACCAAATGAAGTTCTTTTTCTTTTTTCTACTATAGGCAAATAAGCGGGAAGAAAACCATCTCCGCAGGCTTTTCCAAAGTCCATCCAAAACTGGACATCTTTTTCAGCGCCTGGCCTTTGAAAATCGTAGAATATTCCACCTAATCCCCTACGCTCCTGGTTGCGATGCCAGTTTACAAAATATTCATCACAAGCCTTTTTGAACTCGGGGTAAAAGTCAACACTGAATTTATCACAAATGCTTTTATATGTTCCGTGAAAATGCTGAACATCTTCTTCAAACAAATAATAAGGCGTAAGATCTGTGCCGCCACCAAACCAACGATCTTTTAGATTTCCATTTGCATCGTATAATTCGAACATCCGGTAGTTGCAATGCACCGTTGGAACGTATGGGTTAACAGGATGAAGAACTAACGATAAGCCACAAGCGAACCATGAGCTCCCTTCCATCTTTAACTGGCTTCTCATAATATCCGTAAGGTCTCCATATACTACGGAAGTATTCACTCCTCCTTTTTCAAAAACATTTCCATTAGCAATTACACGGGTTTTTCCTCCCCCACCTTCAGGTCTGGTCCATTTATCTTCCCTGAACGATGCTTTTCCATCCATATCTTCCAAACCTTTGCAAATTCTGTTTTGCAGGTCTTCTATGTATTGGATCCACTCAGCCCGGATCTGTTTGTCTGTTTTATTTGCTACCTGTTCATTCATAAGATTACTTTATGATCTTACCAATTCATATTCTTTTACTGCTTCAACAAATGCTCTTGCATGATCCACAGGAATGTGGGGTAAAATTCCATGGCCAAGATTCGCAATGTAATTTGACACTCCGAAATCTTCTATCATTTTTTTCACCTGCTTACGCAATTCGGGAATAGGCAATAACAATTTAACCGGGTCAAAATTTCCCTGCAATACCATATTAGTACCAGCCATCTTACGGGCCAATTGAGGATCGATGGCCCAGTCAATTCCTATAGCTGAAGCACTACTTTTGCTCAGTTCGGGAAGTGCATACCAGCTGCCCTTTGGAAATAAAATTACTGGTGCGACCGGGCTCAAAGCACTAGCGATTTGTAACAGGTATGGTTGAGCGAAAATTGAGAAATCGACAGGTGAAAGCATTCCGCTCCAGCTATCAAATACCTGCACAAGGTCAGCACCTGCTTTTACCTGCGCTTTTAGATAATCTATGGTTGTATCTGTAATTTTTTGAAGGAGTTGGTGAGCCAGCTCGGGTTGTGTAAAGCAAAATTGTTTCGCTTTATCGAAACTCTTACTTCCTTTTCCTTCCACCATATAACAAAGTATGGTCCATGGTGCACCTGCAAATCCAATAAGTGGTACCCGTGAATTCAATTCCTCTTTTGTGAGGGAAATAGCACTAAGAACATAAGACAATTTCTCTTCAACATTTTGTCCATCTAATGCATCAATATCATTTTTATTTTGAATTGTCTTCGGAAGCAATGGGCCTTTCCCTTCTTCCATTAAAACTTCCAGTCCAAGTGCCTGGGGAATCACCAGAATATCTGAAAATATGATGGCTGCGTCTACTCCTACCTGATCGATTGGTTGCAAAGTAATAGCCGCTGCCAGTTCAGGAGTTTGGATACGAGTGAAAAAATCATACTGCGCTTTAAGTTTCATGTAATCTGGCAAATATCTTCCCGCCTGGCGCATCATCCAAACTGGTGGTCTTTCAGTTTCTTCTCCCCTAAGGGTCCTCAACAAAATATCGTTTTTCAACATAAAAATTTATTTACCCTCATTTTTATTTTTTCCTAATAGTTCATTGTTATTCCGATCGATGAAATAAGTTTCCATAAGCTCAAGCATCGATTCCTGGCTTGGATTTTCAGTAACAAATAAATGGTTTGCACTAAATCTTTTAACGGATTGGGCAGTTGTTGCTCCAACAGCAAAACAAATAGTTTCGGGATGCAGTTTGTTAACTGAAAAAAAACTTTCAACAGCGGAGGGACTAAAAAATAAAATACCCTGATAAGCATTCTGAATTTTTACAGGAGTTTTTACTGATCTGTAAACGATCCACTCATTCACTATAAATCCTTCTGAACGTAAATGCTCCGGAAGTTCTGGTCTGTGAATATCTCCGCACGGAAATACGACGAGATATTCTTTAGATATATTTTCAGAAATGGCCTTCCCCAGCTGATCGGCATTTTTAGCAATGGCGAAAGTTCTTGCGTGAGGAAATTCCTTCTGTACAGTTTCCATTGTTCTCCCTGAAATGCTTGCAATGGGCCAGGATTCTACAATACTATTCCTTGAAACCTTTGTAGTGTCGTCACTATCAATGGTCGAAATAATTGCCTCTACTGCATTTTTGCTTGTGAATACCAGCAATTTTTTTTGAGGTAGGTCACAGATCTTTTTCCATTCAGATGCAATTTCATTTCCTTCCAGATACTGAACCTCAATGAATGCCTTTTCATCTATACGAAATCCCAGTTTTCCGGCCATTTTAATAATGGCAGGTTCCAGAGCTTTTGTACTTAGTATATTGAATTTGTCATTCATTTATAATCTCAGTTTTCGAACCATTCTTTGGCAGTCTTACCAAGTTTCTCAAGCACTTCCTGTCCCGCAAGTTTACCAATATCAGAACCCAGTTTTAGGACCGATGATTTTTCAATTTCAATTAGATTTTTTCCATCGGGCGACAAAATATTTCCCTTGAAATGAATCTGGCCATTATTTATTTCGGCGAGCGCACTGATGGGGGTCGAACAACCGCCCAGTAATGTTCTCAAAAAATCTCTTTCAGTTTTGGTAGCTATATCTGTTTCAGGATGATTAATTGCTTCACAGATTTCCTTTATTTTTTCATCTGTTTCTCTGCATACAACGGCAATCGCTCCCTGCGCAGGAGCCGGTAGCATCCAGTCCAGATCCAGACTGTTTTTGGGTCGAAGATTAATTCGTTCCAGTCCTGCAGCTGCAAATATGGCTCCCTGCCAATCGCTATCCTGAAGCTTTCTCAGCCTCGTATTTACGTTGCCCCGCAGATTTTCAAGCTGATGACCCGGGTATCGATGCAGCCACTGGGCTTTTCTCCTGATACTGCTCGTTGCAATGACGGCAAATGAATTTCTTTCATTTAAAAACTCTATTCCGTCTTTAAACACTAGTATATCTTTATAAGAGGTACGCTTAAGTATAGCCGCTTTTGCAATTCCTGCAGGCAATTGCGTGGGCACATCTTTGTAAGAATGTACTGCGAGATCAATTTTGTTATTCAGAAGGGCAATGTCAAGTGCTCTGGTGAAAATGCCCTGAACACCGATTTCATAAAGTGGAGTAACTAAATCTACATCGCCTTCACTTTTTATGAAGACCAATTCAGCGTTTATGCCTTGCTGTAAGAGAAGTGATTGAACTGATTTTGCCTGGAAGACGGCCAATTCACTCTCACGGGTGCCAATCCTGACAGTCGTGCTCATTGGGTCAACGAATTTGGAGATAATGACTGAGCGTGTTGATATACTGACAGCCCCTGGCCGACCTTGATTTCAGGTCAACTGCTAAGGTATTCACAGCCTTTTGAATTTTTGCCTCTGTCATATTATTTTCCAGTAACTCATTCAATACATCCCCTTCCTGATCTACTCTGCTCAGTTCGTATAATTTGGATTTGACTTCTTTTAGAAAATGTCTGTGTAAAAACATTTTATGCCATTCCACAAATTCATAGATGGTTTCCTGCAGAATGGAATTTGCTTTAGGCACTTCGGCCTGGCGCATGGCCAAAGTTGAATCAAGGATTGCGGAAATTTCGTCTACATCCATTAATGAATTGCCCTGAATATTTTTTACTTCGGGATCAACATTAGCAGGAACAGACAGGTCAAGTATCAACCTTGATTTTCCCCTGGTGAACATTTCAGGAGTTATGGTGAAATCCGGAGCCGCTGTATTTACAATGATCACATCCGATTCATTGGTGTGATTCCTCAAAGATTCATATGGAGCCCAGTGAATATTTTCTGTGCTAGCCAATAATTGCGCTTTTTCAGGGCTGCGATTAATGACACAAATTTCAGCGCCTTCAAAATATTCATTGATATTTCTGGCTACAACCTGTCCGAATTTTCCTGCACCTACGAGCAAAATCCGTTTTCCTTTAAGGTCGGGTATTCTTTCCCGTATTACTTCAATGGCTGCGTAGCTTACTGATACTGTACCTGTACTGAGTTTAGTTTCTGTTTTAATTCTTTTGGAAGATTGCA
This sequence comes from Bacteroidota bacterium, assembly GCA_003175935.1. GTDB lineage: Bacteria > Bacteroidota > Bacteroidia > Chitinophagales > Chitinophagaceae > PSRI01. Next base: position 3,860 of record PSRI01000012.1, on the reverse strand, counting down.
ATGCAAAATTTACAAGGCGATCGAGTAGTGTTCCCAGCAAATGATTTTCCCTAGCTTGTTTAGTCGCCAGTTTTAGTTGCATGAGAATTTCATAATCGCCGATAATTTGAGAGTCCAGGCCAGCAGCCACTTTAAATAAATGATTAACTGCTTCCATTCCGCTTGCTTTATAAGCATGCTCTTCAAAAACAGCATATCTGTTTTGAGTGGCAGCACAAAGCAACCCCGATAATATTTCGGGGGATGCAAGTCCATATACTTCAGTACGATTACAGGTAGAAAGAATAATAAGATCGGAGAGGTTAAGGGCCCTGGCGATTTCTGTAGCGCGCATGTAACTGTCACTGCCCACGGCAAAGGAGCCCCTGGTAGCAGCGTCTGCTTTGTGATAATTAATGCCGATTACTGAAAATTGATCCAATCTTTCGCAGCATTCATGTTGAGCCAGATAATTCATAAATGTAGATACGAAAATAAATGCGGTTCGGTAGCCAAGCGTCAGAACTTTGTCAAAATACGGTTCAAACCGCCAATTCGGTTAAAAATCACATGACTATGTGATCCTGATCAGGTAAGCGTTGGGGATTTGACAGAGATAAACTAGCGCAAAAGCAATTCGCAGGGTTTAAGGCCCGTGTGTTTTTTGAATGCGGTTGAGAAATGAGAGATTGATGAATAACCCAGCATCATGGAAACTTCGGTTACGCTGAGTCCCTTTTCATATAACAAATATCTTGCATGCTCCATGCGCTGACCCTGGTAAAAATCGAATATGGTTGCGCCAAACATCTCTTTGAAACCCTTTTTGAGATAGCATTCGTTGATCGCAACTTTTCTGCTCAATTCTTTAATGGTAACGGGTTCACCAATTTGTTGAAGAAGGATTTCGCGGGCTTTCAAAATCTTTTCGCGGTCCGCTTCATTTGCAAGGAATTTACAGCTAAAACCTTCCTCTTCTTCTTTATCGCCCAGCATGCATTCCAGGCTATATAGAAGCAACATTTGCGTTTGGGCATTGATGTATATATTCTCGAGGCTATCCGTGTAATTATTGTTTAACAAACTCTCCAATACCATTCTGGTTCGGCTGCAAAGTGGTAACATTTTGGAGAAGGAAGAAGGATGTTTAAAATTGAGAATCTCGTCTGTAAAACTTGACTGTTTTTTGCCTTTTACAAATTGAGATAAATGCGTTGGAGAATACCTGAAACTCAGGACATCCACTGTTTGGGTTTTCTCGGGGCAATTCTTTGAAAATCCCACTTTACAGTGGCCACATTCTGATTCTCTTTCCTTGCAATACATATTGCCTGAAAGGCAAAATCTCACTTCCAGGTAGTTAGATGTCGGTTCATTTTTCTTAAAATGATACACCATCATGCCTACATCTTCCGTATTCCAGGTGGGGAGTTTATTATACCTGCGGATCGAATACTGCACGGAGCCCGGAATCTGGCGTTCTTTTTCAAGAACGAGCTCCAGTTCTTCCTGCATCATGGGATGCTTTTGAGCAATGGACAGTATATCTAGCGGTTGTAACATTAAGGGTGCAAATATACGCTGTTTAGCCTTTAAAATCCGGAATTCAATTATGGTAATTTCTAATGGAAGATTTAATAAAACCTGATTTTTAGCACAGAAAAACCAGTTGGCAAACATCAGAGAAAACATTCAAAAACCTGGTCATATTCAGGTAAAAATACTGTGGAAATTTTCTTAAAAATCAGAGGGAAATACAGCCTGTTTTAATTGCCTCAGCGCCTTAATTTCAGTACATTTGCACGAATCTACCATCAGGTACAAAAAAAGAGATTTGGAACGATTGTATGAGTACAGAAACGCAAGAATTAATGACATCTCCGTCTAATGGTTATGGTGCCGATAGTATTCAGATCCTGGAAGGTTTAGAAGCTGTGAGAAAGCGTCCCGCGATGTATATCGGGGATATCGGTGTAAAGGGTTTACATCACCTGGTTTACGAGGTTGTAGACAATTCAATTGATGAAGCTCTTGCAGGATTTTGCAAGAACATTACCGTTACCATTTATGAAGACAATTCCATTGGTGTTGACGATGATGGACGGGGGATACCCACCGGCATCCACACCAAGGAGAAAAGAAGCGCGCTGGAACTGGTAATGACCGTGCTGCATGCTGGCGGAAAATTCGACAAGAATACCTATAAAGTTTCAGGCGGTCTCCACGGTGTAGGTGTAAGTGTTGTAAATGCTCTCAGCACCAAACTTCATGTAACAGTTCACCGTGAAGGAAAAATATTCGAACAGGAATATCACCTGGGAATTCCCCAATATGCAGTAAGAGAAATTGGTGTTACAGATATTTCGGGCACTTTTATTCGCTTCTGGCCCGACGGAGGTATTTTCAATTCCACTATTTATATCAGGGAAACACTGGAAGGTCGTTTGAGAGAACTTGCATTTCTCAACAAAGGAATCAAAATCGTACTCAATGATCTCCGCGAAAAAGATGAACAGGATAACACCTATTCAAAAACTTTTTACAGTGAAGGTGGCATTATTGAATTTGTTGAAATGCTCGATAAAAACGGAAAAAGAAATCCACTTATTCCGAACGTTGTTTATGTAGAAGGCGTTGATTCAACAAGCAATGTTGCTGTGGAAGTTGCAATGAATTATAATGATTCATTCAACGAGCACATTTTTTCTTATGTAAATAATATCAATACCATTGAAGGCGGTACCCATGTTGCAGGATTTCGTCGTGCGATTACAAGGGTATTTAAATCATATGGTGATAAGCAGGGACTTTTTGAAAAGGCGAAAGTTGAAATCGAGGGGGATGATTTTCGGGAAGGCCTCAGTGCAATTATTTCCGTAAAAGTTCCTGAGCCGCAATTTGAAGGTCAAACAAAAACAAAACTGGGTAACAGCGAAGTAATGGGCGTAGTGGATACTACAGTTTCCAGAACGCTTGAAGCATATCTTGAAGAAAATCCGCGCGAAGCAAAAAACATCATCAATAAAGTCATTCTTGCTGCACAGGCACGCGCCGCAGCCAGGAAGGCCCGTGAAATGGTGCAAAGAAAAACCGTTTTAACCGGCGGTGGTTTACCAGGTAAACTGGCAGACTGCTCCGAAAGGGATCCTGAAAGATGTGAACTCTACCTTGTTGAGGGTGATTCGGCAGGTGGAACAGCAAAACAGGGAAGAGAAAGATCTTACCAGGCCATCCTTCCATTGAGGGGAAAAATCCTCAACGTAGAAAAAGCGATGGAGCATAAAATCTACGACAACGAAGAAATTCGCAATATGTTCACGGCCCTTGGTGTGAAAATTGGAACAGCTGAAGATCCCAAAGCTTTGGATACTTCCAGGCTCAGGTATCACAAACTGATTATTATGACCGATGCCGACGTGGATGGTAGCCATATTGCTACATTAATCCTGACTTTCATTTTCAGATATATGAAAGAACTCGTTGAACAGGGATACGTTTATATCGCTCAACCGCCCCTTTATCTTGTGAAGAAAGGAAAAGAGCAGGCTTATGCGTGGACCGAAGAACAGAGGAAGGGCCTGGTAGAGAAAATTGGTGGAGGAAAAGATGAAAGCGTCAACGTTCAACGGTATAAAGGTTTAGGTGAAATGAATGCCGAACAGCTATGGTCAACTACTATGAATCCTGATACAAGAACTTTAAAGCAGGTAACTATTGAAAGCGCCGCGGAAGCTGATCGTATATTCAGTATGTTAATGGGCGATGAAGTTGCGCCCCGTCGGGAATTTATAGAAAGTCATGCTAAATATGCAAACCTTGACGTGTAACCTGATATTTGCCCGATTCTTGTAGGATAGATTCTAAACCATCGAAGTTTTATT
>PSRI01000002.1 GCA_003175935.1 Bacteroidota bacterium | reverse complement strand
TGTTTGTACCTAATTTGCATTTTCAGCAAAACTTGATGGGAAATAAATTTGATGCCTTCAGATTTTTTTTATTATTTCGTTTCATCAATTAGAATTGACGGGAAAAAACTTCTACACTTCGCCCATTATTCCCAGTTATTTAATCCAATATCGCCCAATATTTCCTACAAACGCCAACTACATTGCTGCCACCATCGTACATAAAAAAAATGGAACTTCATTTGCTTGATGATTGTCCATCCCTAAATCTACTTCTCAGCGACCAATCCAATAGTCCTAGGTAAATACCTTTCAGCAATTTGCCCGCCCGTCTGGTTCTAAGTTATTATTTGATGAATTAAAATTTATTGTCACCTCTATGAGATTTATCGCTACAACAAAGCGTACAAAGTTGGCATTTGCTGTGTTGTTTGGATTTTGTGTTACTTCTTGTACTTCGACGAAAGAAGCCGTGTATTTTACCAATGCAAGTGAAGGCTTGGTCCGGTCACTTCCAGAACCGGAAGCAATCATTCAAAAGAATGATATACTAAGCATTAGCGTTAGTAGCCTCAATCCCGAGGCTTCACTAATATTTAATACTCCAAACGTTCCTTCCGCTGCAATTAATGTTCAGGGAACACAATACTGGGGTTACCTCGTAAACAGTGATGGACAAATTCAATTTCCAGTTCTTGGAAATGTTCAGGCAGCCGGACTCACAAAAAAACAATTCAAGGATCAATTAACTAAAACGTTGTTGGACAAAAAATTATTAGTTGATCCGATAGTAAGCATCCGCTTTCTCAATTTTCGCGTAACCGTGCTGGGTGAGGTGGGACATCCCCAGGTTGTGACTGTACCTAGTGAAAAAATTTCCATTCTTGAAGCGCTCGGTATGGCTGGCGACATGACCATTTATGCCAAAAGAGACAATGTATTATTAATTCGCGAAGACAACAACGGTCAAAAACTTCTCAAGCGACTGGATCTCAACACGAGCGAGATATTTAACTCGCCTTACTATTTTCTAAAATCCAATGATATCGTCTACGTAGAACCGAACAAGAGCAAATTGAATAGCGTAAGCACATCCAGGCAATTATTGCCGCTTGTGCTGAGCGGACTTTCGTTCCTAGCAGTGATTCTAACAGCAATTGTCAAATAATTAATTCTGTGTGTCATGTTACAAAACAATGTAAAGCCTCATTACAGTCAGCCAGAAAGGAAATTATTCCGGGAAATAATTGACCGCTATTTGCCATATTGGCCCTTGTTTCTCTTGTTGGTGACTTTATGCATCGTAGGTGCTGCTGTATATCTTCGTTATGCTATACCTGTTTATGAATCAACAGCAACCTTACTTATCAAAGACGAAAAAAAGGGACTGGATGATAGTAAGGTGTTAGAATCCTTAAATCTTTTCGGCTCAAAAAAAATTGTCGAGAACGAAATTGAAATTATCCGATCCAGAACACTGGCAAAGGAAGTCGTACGAAATCTTCATTTGTACGCTCCGGTAAAAGAAGAGGGAAGATTTGTAGATCGTTCTGCGTATGTAAAATCTCCAATAATTATTGAGGCGCCTGTTCCGGATTCCATGAAGGAGGCCAACAAAGTATATTTCAGTTATGATCCGGTAAAAAAACTGGTTCAAATTAATGGTAAAGTTTATTTAGTTAACCGTTGGGTCGTTACTGATTATGGAAGGTTGAAATTCAAACCCAATCCATTGTATGAAGCGCCCAAAGAACCAAGACAACTTTATTTTTCTCTCCTTAATGTAAAATTTGTTGCTAACGGATTGTTGAATAATCTCAAAGTGTCTCCCGCAAGCAAACTGGCAACGGTTATCGACCTGTCTATCAGGGATGAAATTCCCCGCCGTGCAGAAGACATTCTCAACGAATTAATGGATTCTTATAACAGGGCTGCTATTAATGACAAGAATGAGCTCGCAAAAAATACTTTGAATTTTGTTGATGAACGTTTGAGCAAAGTGATGCAGGAGTTGGATACAGCCGAATCCAGAATTCAAAATTATAAAACCGAACAGGGAATCGTTGACATGAGTGAACAGGGAAAACAATTCCTGGAAAATGTTGGACTCAACGATCAAAAAGTGAGTGAAATGAACGTTCAGCTCGCAGTTCTCGATCAGGTTGAAAAATATGTTAACAGCAAGGATAATAAAGCCGGAATCGTTCCCTCCACACTGGGTGTAAATGATCCATCACTTTCTACCATGCTGGATAAATTGTACGAGTCTGAAATAGAATACGAAAGACTCCGCAAAACCACTGCAGAAAACAACCCCATACTGGTTTCCCTTAATAATGAAATCGAAAAAATAAAACCAAATATCAGGGAGCTTATTGGGAATCAAAGAAAAAATCTCCTTGCCGGGTTAAACAACCTCAATACAACCAGTAACAAATATTCTTCGGTTCTGAGAACCATGCCTCAAAAGGAAAGAGAATTGCTGGTGATAAGCAGACAGCAATCTATCAAGAATAATATTTACACTTTTCTTCTTCAGAAAAAAGAAGAAACAATGCTTTCATATAGTTCCACGGTTTCAGACAGTCGCTTAATTGATCACGGTGAATCCACACTTTTACCTGTGAGCCCAAAAACCAAATTGATTTACCTGGGAGCAATTTTACTTGCCATAGCTATGGGAATTGGTATAGTAGCATTGCGTCAGGGACTTAATCATACAATTGATTTGCGTAGTGATATTGAAGCTGTTACTACAGTGCCCATTATTGGCGAACTGGTGGCAGACAACACAAAAAGTGAAATTGTTGTGGCTGATGGAAGAAGAAATTATGTAGCGGAACAATTCAGGCAATTGAGAACATCCCTTGGGTATCTCGGAATCAACAACCGTAAGAAAAAAATTGCAGTTACTTCATCGGTTGCCGGTGAGGGAAAGAGTTTTGTTTCTGCAAATCTTGCGATTAGCCTGGCACTGACCGGCAAAAAAGTAGTTGTGCTTGAACTTGATCTCCGCAAACCAAAAATTAGTTCCGTTTTCGAAGTGACGCATGAGTTCGGAATGACTAATTACCTCATAGGTGATAAAGAACCCGATGAGATAATCAGGCGCACAGCAGTAAATCCTAATTTATTTATTATACCATCTGGTCCGATTCCACCCAATCCTTCTGAATTGATATTGAACGGCAAAATCCAGGAAATGCTGGACTATTTAGATAGAATTTTCGATGTGATCATTTTAGATACTTCACCGGTGAGCCCTGTAACAGATGCATACATATTGTCGGAGTTCTGCGACGCAACATTGTATGTGGTGAGACATGGGGTTACGCCGAGAAATTACATTGAGCAATTGGATGAGAATAACAAAGTGAGAGTACTTAAGAATCTGGCTATTGTATTTAACGGAGTTCCAATTAGAGGATTAGGCAAGAATGGTTACGGTTATGGGTACGTGCATGCCTATGGGCATGGCGGAAGGAAGAATGGGAAATCGAATGGAAAAAGTACAATAACAGACAAGGCTGTCCGGATTTATCATAAAGTTTTTTCAGGCGGTAAAGATTGACGAAGCTCTAGATTAACCTCCAATTAAAACTCAGCTCTAAAAATTTGGTCAGATACAGCAATGTAACTGAAATGGGCGAAGCCTTTTCCAAAAAAAATTCACTGAGAAAATCCCTTCAACCTTTATCAAACTCCATACTATGATTGAAATGAAAAATTGGTACGCACTGTACACAAGATCCCGGTGGGAAAAAAAAGTCGCCGAGTTGTTAACCAGAAAACAAGTTGAAAACTATTGTCCTTTGAATCGCGTGCAAAGACAATGGAGTGATCGGCGTAAGATCGTGATGGAACCTTTATTCAGGTCTTATGTTTTTGTACACATGACAGAATCACAACACCTAACTGCCAGATCAGTTGATGGCGTCATCAACCTGGTATACTGGCAGGGTAAACCAGCCATAATTCGCGATACTGAAATTGAAGTAATACGGCATTTTCTCAACGATTACGAACAGGTGAAACTTGAAAAAACAGAAGTAGACCTGGAAGACAAAGTGAGAGTAACTCACGGACCTCTGATGCTAATGGAAGGAAAAGTGGTTGAAGTAAAACACAAGACAGTCCGGGTTTTACTACCCTCACTCGGCTATGCCATGGTTGCAGAAATTGATAAGTCGAATATTGAAAAGATCAGTATGATTTCCGCAAGGAACGCTGTGATGATTCAATCATAGAAGACTTTTGATTCTGCGAAAAATTCTGATTCCATCTACTAATTGTTGACGAAAATTATTATATGAAGACCGCACTTATTACCGGCATTACCGGCCAGGATGGAGCATACCTGGCTGAGCTCTTACTCGAAAAAGGATATATGGTTCATGGCGTCAAAAGACGCTCATCATTGATTAATACCGACAGAATTGATCATTTATACCAGGATCCCCACGAAAAAAATTTAAGATTCAGGTTGCACTACGGTGATATGACCGATAGTACCAACCTCATTCGAATTATACAGGAAGTAAAACCGGACGAGATTTATAATCTCGCTGCAATGAGTCACGTCAAAGTGAGCTTCGATACTCCCGAATACACTGCGAATGCAGACGGTATAGGAACCCTGCGATTACTTGAAGCCATTCGCATTTTGGGAATGGAATCCAAAACCAGAATTTATCAGGCATCCACTTCGGAGTTGTACGGACTTGTTCAGGAAGTTCCTCAATCCGAAAAAACTCCCTTTTACCCCAGATCACCTTACGCGGTTGCAAAACTTTATGCGTACTGGATCACTGTAAACTACCGTGAAGCCTATCGCATGTTCGCCTGCAACGGTATTTTGTTTAACCACGAAAGCCCGCTGAGAGGTGAAACATTTGTGACAAGAAAAATTACCCGTGGCGTTGCAGCAATAGCGCTGGGATTACAAAATTGTTTATATCTAGGCAATCTTAATGCCCGCAGAGATTGGGGACATGCGAAAGATTATGTAAAAGCAATGTGGCTGATCCTTCAACAGGACAAACCAGAAGATTTTGTAATTGCTACCGGGATTACTACGGAAGTAAGGGCCTTTGTGAAAATGGCATTCGCTGAAGCCGGTATTCATGTGGAATTTACGGGAGAAGGAATCCAGGAAAAAGGCATTGTGGTGTCATGCGAAGACGAAAACTATCAGGTTCCCGTTGGGCAAACTGTAGTGGCAGTTGATCCGGACTATTTCCGACCTACAGAAGTTGAACTGTTAATTGGTGATGCATCAAAAGCAAGAAATATTTTGGGATGGGAACCGCAATATAATCTCGAAAGCCTGGTAAGTGAAATGGTTGCCAGTGATATCCAGGAAATGCAAAAAAACGGTATAAGCGAAGCTTACGCATACATGTAGGTGAAGAATTGTCCAGCCGGGTTGAACACCGGCTCTTATTTAGAAAAATTCTATCAAATGGAAACGCAGCAATTTGATGTACCGGTTCTTCTGATAACTTTTAACCGACCGGATAATGCAAGAAAAGTGTTTGAGTCCATTCGCAGAATCAAACCATCCCGATTGTACTTCTTTTCTGATGCACCAAGAGAAGGCAATGAAGATGATTTGGAAAAAGTTCAAAGGACAAGAGAGATTTTAAATGAAGTGGATTGGCCATGCACCATACATACAAAATTTGAACAGCTAAATCTTGGTTGCGGTCCCGGGCCATATTCAGCAATATCATGGGTCTTTGACCAGGAAGATCGGGCGATTATTTTGGAAGATGATTGTCTGCCTCACGACTCATTTTTTTCTTTTTGTAAAACCATGCTTGAAAAATATCAGCATGATCCACGGATCATGCATATTGCCGGCACCCGATGGAACGAAGAATATTACATAGGGGATTACGATTTTTTCTATAGTTCAATAGGGCATATTTGGGGATGGGCCACCTGGCGAAGGGCCTGGAAGTTCTATGATTATTTTATGAGGTCCTGGAACAAAAAAAGAGATTGGCGCCTGTTGAACTCGAAATTAAAGTCGAGAATACAAACCCAGTTCTGGGTTGACAATTTCAATCACACTTTCGTTCACAATCCACAATTGAAACACGCCTGGGATTACCAATGGCAATACACGCTTTTTAAAAATAATGGATTGGCCATTGTTCCTAATGTGAATCTCATTTCAAATATAGGCGTGCAGGGTATTCATGCAAATGAAGAAGCCGGTGATAAGTCATCTTTCAACAGATTGGTTTCAGGTTGGAAATACAGAGGTATGCAGTCAGAATCTATAACTGCCTCCGATGATTTTGATCAATACCATATCGATCGTTATTTCATGCGCAACGTGAAACCATTTAGAAAAATGAAACTTCTCATTAAAAGTTTTATTTATTGATGCTGGTTCAAACTCCCATTTTACCACAAAGCATTGAACAGGATATTCCTGTTTTAAGAAAAACAGAAAGTATTCCTTTAATACTGGTGAAGCTTGCAATTAGCTTTATCCTGGGAAATTTCTGTTTGAAACTCTATCCTGTTCCTGTGAACGTGGCCGCTTTTGCAGGAATCTTTATAATGCTTTTTGATTCGCTGAGACGAAAAGACGGGTTCAGCTTTTTGGTGCAGGTCTTTTTTCTGAATCATTTTATTACCGGTAATGAATTTGGCGGAGTTTTTAACCTGGCTGCAGTATTTGCCATTGTAATGAGTGAAGTGGTTTATGGAAAAAGAGGAGCATTCGGAGTATCGTCACTGAATAATGCAACAAAAATTTTCCTTGGTATATTACTATTGTGCCAATTCGTGGCGATGATTGGGGGTGATAAATTCGGAATGTCCCAGCGAGCACTTGGGTTCATAATTTTCACTGCTCTTGTCACACTTGTGTATTTTCTTTCTAAGGTCTCCTTTGAATTGGAAGATTATAAGAGACTTTTCTATCTCCTTTTCATTTTTTCTCTGTTTATTCTATATGTTTCATTTAATCAACGCCTGAATTTTTCGGGTTCTAATTTTCTTCCAAATTATAATGCAGATGCAGATTTTGAATTTGATTTTATCAGGAGCGGAGGAACATTTTTGAATTATGAAGCATATGGGGAATATTCACTTTCGATGATGGTGTTAGTGATTCCCGGCCTGATTTCCGGATCGTTTTGGAAAGAGGATGTCAAATTGTTTTTTGCCTGTGTCGGCATTTTTGCCATTTCCCTTGTGGGTGTTATTTTATCGGGAACAAGATCCTCCTTCTTTCTTCTTCCTTTGGCAGTAGTATTTATTCTGTTTTGGCTCGGTCGTCGAATGCAACCACTCTTGCTTTTGCTTTTTGCAGCCTTTACGATTAGCGCTTATTATGTGAATCAACAATATCAACTTATTGATCTAAACATTTTCGAAGAGAGAAGTGCAAACATGGACTTGCAACATCTCACTTTTGGAGATTTGCTTTCCGGGAGTCAAATGAATCGGGGAGATATTTTCGGTTATGCTTTTAACAAAATAGGACAATCGGGTGGACTTGTAGGCGAAGGATATTATACAAAAGTGGAGGCTTATAAAATGACGCATTTCGATTCGGCCACATATCCCATCATTGACTATCACAATTTTTATTTGAGCAGTATTGTGCTTTGGGGTTTTGCCGGAGCCATTGCATTTGTCGCGATTTTTATTTTGACAATAATTTCCGGAATTAGCCTATATGCGAAGTCGTCAATCGTGAGAGGGTTTCACACTGATTTATTACTGGGATTTAATACTGTTTTTATTTTCTTCATGATAAATCAATACAAAATTCAATTCATCAGGGAATGCAATTATATGATTGTAATTCTCACAATGCTTCTGATCTATAAATCTCTGATCAAAACGGTTCGGCAGGAAAAACAAATTGCTGAAGAGGAAGCTATGGAAGATAGCCTGATAAATTTATAATAATTATGATGCTCGTACTATACAGGACCGTAAGAAAAAGTTTGAATTTTGAAAGAATAATTGAGATACTTAAGAAAGGGGCTTTATATTTTGGCGCCTCTTTTATGGGATTGCTTTTATCGATTTATACATTTCCAATACTTTCTAAATATCTTTCAGAAAAGGATTTTGCAGTTTTCAATTACTTTACAAACCTCTCCGTATTTTTTACTTTCATTTTCGCCTTGCAGTTTTATGTTTATTTCAGTGCAGCATACTACAGGTCAAATGAAGAGGAAAAAAAGAAACTGGTTTCAACACTGGTTCTTTCGCTTTTGATCTGGAATCCCATCATCCTTTGTGTTATTTATGGCGCATTGCTTATTTATTTCAGATTCGTACATCTTACAATTCCATTCTATCCTTATTGTTTTTTGGCTTTGATTACAGTTTCTGCGAGTATTTATAAAGGAATTTATCTGCTCAAACTCAGGCTTAATCAAAAAGCCGTCCCATTTTTTTACATTTCTGTAGTATATAAAATCGGCACTATTTTGCTGGGGCTTTTCCTGGTTATGTCACTTAGCGATAGAGTTCTTGGCAGGTTCTATGGTGTAATGTTCGTGGAAATTCTGGTGGCCATTTATTGCGTGATTTCATTGTTGAAAGGTGTTTCTTTTCGAATCGACAGGGGAGTACTTAAAACAGCTATCAGGTATATAATACCGTTACTTGGCGCTTCACTCATTTACTATCCGGTTATTGGTTTAGATCAAATAACATTGGAAAGGTTGAATAATACCAGGGAACTTGGCTTTTATTCACTTGGGCTAACCTTCGCCGGTTACCTGCATATGTTGAACTATTCAGTTTACCAGGCAATTGAGCCCGACATCATTAAATCCACTATCCATTTTAATAAAAAGAAACTTTCTGTCATTATCATTTGTATGCTGGGATTTACGCTGCTTACATCTATTTCTTTCGTTCTCACTTCTAAATTCCTGATTAACTATCTCACTGGAGGAAAATTTGTTTACAGCGCCAATTATTGTAATATCCTGGTAATGTCATACGTGTTTGTGATTAGTTTTTCAATGGGCGCCACTATTTTGAATGCCCTTAAATTAAACAAGGCATCTTTTTATACAACGCTCATTGGTGGTTTATTTAGCGTAGTCGTTTATATACTGGCTGCAAAATTTGGGGGTTTCTATACAGTTGCTTTTACCCGAATACTCGTATTTATCGTGCTTACTTTAATCAGTTTCTATTTTGTTTATAAAGAATTGCGGATTAAAGGAATGATTTAATTCCATCGGTTGCCATAAAAAATTAGTGAATTCAATATCGGGTAATGAAGAAGGGGGGGATAATTATTTGGTGCTTTTGTATTCTGATGATTTTGAGTTGTATTATCATCTCTTCGCAAAAGCCAATGTGGCTGGATGAACTTTATTCATTCTATTCCACGCAAGACAGTAGTTTAAGCCATTCAATCCAGGGAATTGCCAATGGAGTAAATGCAGCTCCACCGTTTTATTTTATGCTCACCTGGTGTTTTTATAAAGTGGGCATTCACGAAATATTGTTTTATCGAATGTTGTCCAGCATCTGTTTTATATCAGCACTTATTTTATTGTGGCGCCTGCTTAGGAAATATTATGATGAAGCAATCGTGATTGGCAGTGTGATCATTTGCTTCGGTGCCAGTAATCTTATTTTTGCACAAAACTCTGAGTTCAGAAATTATGCACTATTCTTTCTCCTGGAAAGTCTTGCATTGATTCAGGCGGTGTACTTAATTGAAAAGCCGGATTCTCAATTGAATTTGATACTCCTGGCTATTTTCCTGGGCCTCGGATGTCTCACACATATTTTCGGTGTCTTTTACGGAATGGCATTTTTGGCTTCTTTCATAGTATATGATCTGATTCAAAAGAAAATTCAAATTAAAAGATGGATTGCATGCATTGCCGGCACTTCATTCATAATTGTTTGGGTTAATCAAATTATCACTCAGTCCCAAATGGGCAAACCACATTCGTGGATACCCGTTCCTGATATGGGAGCCGGCATAGAAACTTTTTCATCATTGTTTCCGTTTGGCGACAGGGTTAATTATCAAAATCATTCTACACTACTTCTGATCATTTTCATCAGTATAGTTTCACTGACACTTTATTTATTGATGAGAAATTCGGGTCGGCTGGTTTATAAAATCAGAAATATTATTTCCGCTTCCAACGAAAGGAAATTTCTTGGTATCTTATCCATTGCCATTATTTTGATTCCGCTTGTAATCAGCTATTTTCTTTCAAGGGCTTTCACTTCGATTTTTCTCCTTAGATATTTGATCCCTTCTATATTGGGAGTGTTGCTTTTGTTCATAAATATATTTTCTCTTGATAATTTGTTTAAGCCGCAATTGCTGCGGTATGTCTTACCAGTTTTAATGATACTGGGCTTTTTGAGATTTGGTTATTCCACACTGAAGTATCGGGACCAAAATATTAGCAGTCTGGCACAGGTAGAAGCCAGGGCCCGTGCCGAAAAGATGAGTGTGATTTTCCAGTCACCTCAATTTTTTATGCCCTTTCAGTATTACTTCAATTCGGTGCGGGCTTATTATCCACTTGATTGGAAAGTTGCTTCCGAACCATCGAATGCACTTTGCGCGACATCAGATTACAAATCGATGGAACGACTCAGGAATTATTATAAAATTTCTGGAGTAAGCAATGATGATGAAATTGTGAAACCAGGTAAAGTTTACTATTTGGTGGATGAACCTGGGAAAATTTGGCTGAAATATTATCTGGCACAAAAAAAGGCTTCGGTTTTGGAATCTCATTTGTTACCGAATGGATTTGTGTTGAAGAAAATTGTATTTAATTGAAAAACCTATAACTATTTCTCATGAAAATTGGCATTTGCGGACCGGTTTATTTACCCATGCTCACGAAATATTTAGATCCCAGAAAGGAAATTCCAGTGAAGGGAATGGGAGGTAGTCCGGTTAATCATCAAATAGTGGCGTTGTTAGAAAAAGGACATGAGGTTGTAGTCTATTCTCTAACACCAGAAATTGGAGAAAGCGAGAGAATTTTTTTGCAGGGGGATAGAATTAAGATTTATATAGGGCCTTATAGAAAAAAAGGCTCACAGCGCTGCAAGGATTTGTTTATGAAAGAGCGCAGATTTTTGAAAACAAGCATGCTGGATTCAAAGCCTGATATTATCCATGCACACTGGCAATATGAGTGGGGTTGGGCCGCGCTTGATTCCGGTATTCCTACGCTTCTTACCTGCCATGATGCGCCTTTCCAGGTGTTGAAAGTTCAACGAGATTGGTATCGGCTCGCCCGATTGTTGATGGCAGGAATTTGTCTGCATAAAGCAAAACATCTTACTGCCGTTTCTCCCTATACCGCAAAAGGCCTGAGGTTTTTTACAAAACAAAATGTTTCAATAATACCAAACTTTGAACCTGACTCTGTTTTTTCGATGATGAAAAACCGAAAGACAATTAATGGAAAGATCAATATTACCATGATCAATAATGGCTTTCATCAACGTAAAAATGTAGCAGTAGGAGTGAAGGCTTTCGATAAATTCAGTATGAAGTATCCCAATGCTGAGCTTCATCTATTTGGAATGGGAAATGGTTTACATGAGGATGCAGATTTATGGTGTGAAGAAAATAATATTTCGGGGAATATTTATTTCCACGGAGAAGTTCCTTTCGATCAATTGATGGATTCACTTTCAAAGGCTGATATTTTTCTGCATACTTCTTTGGAAGAATCCTGTCCAATGGTTTTAATTGAAGCAATGGCCATGGGAATTCCAGTTGTCGCCGGTGAAAAGGCAGGTGGTATTCCATGGATGCTCGAAAATGGCGGCGGTGAATTGGTTGATATTAATGATCCGCATCTTGTAAGCGACGCCCTTGAAAAACTGGCTGAACCCGAAGTATATGAAAGATTATCAGAGGAAGCGCGTGAGATTGCTTTGAACAGATTTTCAAAAGAGGTTGTAGTAGGCAAATATTTAGAAGCTTATAAACAAGTGTTGCAATCATGAAAGTGTTACATATTTTGGGTGAACTGCAATTTTCAGGAGCAGAGCTCATGCTGTATACGGCAGCAGGAAAATTCCGTGAGGAGAACCTGGAAATTACCATATTAAGCACCGGGGAAAATGAGGGTATCTACGCCAGGCATTTCAGAAATCTTGGCTGGTCCGTACTGCATATTCCATTTCGGCGCAATTTCAATTTCTTCAGAAAACTTTTTGCTTTTTTAAGAAATTCCTCATTTGATGTGGTGCATATTCACATGGAACGCGCTTTTTTGTATACCGCTTTAGTAACTTATTTCTCTGGAAAATTTAAAATCATACGTACTGTACATAATAATTTTCTATTCTCCGGTTATCTCAAAAGAAGGAGGCAGGTGCATCATTTTATCGCATCCCGAATGCTACACGTGACTTTCACATCAATCAGTAGTAGCGTGATGGAAACTGAAAAGACAAGGTATTTTACCAAAACAACTTTGATCCATAACTGGATAGACGTTGATAATTTCAAATCAATGCCGGATTCCGACAGAATTACAATCATTCAGCCCAAAATCATTACTGTTGGAAAATGTCTCCCCGAAAAAAATCATATCGCGGTTCTAAAAATTGTTAAGGAATTAAACGAAAGAAATATTCACTGTCACTATACACATATTGGCTGCGGTGAACTGGAAGAAGCTGAAAAAAACTGGGCTTCTCAAAATGGTATATCGGCTCAGGTACAGTTTATAGGCCACACCGACCGCGTAAAGGATTTTTTGAACGAGGCAAATTTTTATTTGATGCCTTCTTTGTTTGAAGGAGTTGGAAATGCTTGTCTGGAAGCCATGGCAGCCGGTACATTTTGCATTGTTAATAATGCCCCGGGTTTAAATACGCTCATCCAGGATGGATTTACCGGATTAATTGTAGATTTCTCCGACCCTAAGAAAATAGCAGATCTGATATTATCAGTTTCTCTTGATTCGAAAACCTACTCGGAAATTACCCGAAATGCGCAGTTGTTTGTAACTGAAAAACATAGTCTCTCAAACGTAAGTAGCCTTATAAAAATTTATAAGGCCGCCTAGTCAATTCATCACATGATTTACATAGTCATCCCGGTACATAACAGGTTAGGATACACGCAGGACTGTTTGGAATCTTTGGAAAAGCAGGTATACAGGGATTTCAAAATTATTGTCGTTGACGATGGATCTACGGATGGGACCAGAAGTTTTATTCAGACAAAATTTCCTAATGTAATTCTTATAGAAGGAAACGGAGAGCTATGGTGGACCGGTGCAACGAATGAAGGTATCAGACTTGCTTTAAAAGAAGCGGATCCTGAATCGGATTTTATTCTCACTTTAAACAATGATTTAGTTGTTAGTGAAGATTACCTTCTTCAACTTATTCATGGTTACGAAAAGAAAAAACCCTGTTTGATTGGATCGCTCTCTGTTGATGTGGATGATAAACGAAGAGTGCACTTTGCCGGAACCCATTGGAACAGGCACAATGCTAAATATCGCCCCGCTGTAGATATTAAAATGGACCTTAACGAACTACAGGAAAATGCTCCTTTTATTGAGTCAACATTGCTGCCCGGGCGTGGAGTACTCATTCCAATTAAAATATTCAATGAAATAGGACTTTATGATCAAAAGAATTTTCCGCAGTATATGGCAGATGAAGACTTCTCCCTTCGTTGCAGAAATAATGGCCATAAATTGTTTGTCAGCACAACAGCCATCGTATACAGTCATATTCGTTCCACCGGTCTATCCAATCTTCATGAGAGAAAGACATGGAAATACTGGGTCGACCTGGTTTCCTCAAGACGTTCGCCAAACAATTTGAAAACGCGATGGAACTGGGCCAGGAAGCATAGCTTATTACCGCCATTTTATTTTTTGATTGACTATTCCCGGATAATCTATTCAAAGCTTACCAGGAATTTATAATTCGAATGATGAAAGATGCATTATCACCTTTGTTATTGTTTACGTACAAGAAACTGGATACGTTAAAGGAAACTGTATCAGCGATACAACAAAATCCACTCTCGCAGGACACTACAGTATTTATTTTTTCAGATGGGGCGAAGCATCAAAAAGATATTGAAGCTGTAAACGAAGTGAGAAGATTTATTCATTCTATACATGGATTTAAGGAAATTTTCATTATTGAATCCCCAATTAACAGGGGGCTTGCAAATTCTATAATAAGTGGTGTAACGAAAATCATCAATGAATATGGGAAAGTGATTGTGGTAGAAGATGACCTGAGGTTAACGCCAAACTTCCTGACCTTCATGAATGATTCCCTGAATTTTTATGAAAATGATCCGAGGGTGTTTTCAATTTCGGGTTTCATTTTTAATATGCCTGTATATAACGACTATCAATACGATATTTTCTTTACAAAACGTCATTGTTCCTGGGGTTGGGCCATGTGGAAAGACAGATGGAATGAAATTGATTGGAGCGTTCAGGACTTTCCTGAATTCATCCAGTCTGTTAGTCAGCAGAAATCATTCAATAAGCTCGGTAGTGATCTGACACATTCATTAATTCGCCAGCAAAAAGGTGAGATCAATTCCTGGGCCATCAGGTGCAATTATCACCAGTTCAAAAAGCAGTCTTATACTGTATATCCGGTTAAAAGCAAGGTTGACAATATTGGTTTTGGAGAAGCTGCGACGCATACTGTTCAGCGATTCAACAAGTATAAAACCACGCTCGAATCAAACCCGAAATTCCAGTTCAAATTCCCCAATGAAGTTTTCGAAGATCAAAATCTGCTGAGGCGATTCACTTCAAAATATTCGAAAGCAACGCGGATGTATTATTACGTTCTCAACAAATTATTCAAAGCAAGAGTATTTTCATGAGTGGTATTTTTTGTGACTGGAAACGAAACAGAAGGAACATTAAGGGAAAAATTATAATGGTATCGTTCCGAATAGCAAATCTTGCTACTACAAATCGGTTTGTTTTTTATATAATGATACCTTATTTGGTTTGCTATCGGTTATTTGTTGAGTGGTTTCTTGGCGTGGAATTACCCTGGAAAACCAAAGTAGGAAAAGGCCTTCGGGTTTTTCATGGTCAGGCACTTGTGATTAATGATGGAAGTGTAATTGGTGAGAATGTAACTATTAGACATTGCACTACTATAGGTAATAAGCAGGTGGCAGATGGGTCCTTTTCCAGGTGTCCTGTTATAGGAAACAATGTTGAAATAGGATCCAATGTTTGCATTATAGGAAATATAAGGATAGGAGATAATGTTTCTATTGGTGCAGGTTCAGTAGTGGTTAAGGATGTTTTGGCAGGTTCTATAGTAGTAGGAAATCCGGCACGCACCATTAAAAGACATGAATCCACGGATTTTAATTTAGAACTGGTTTCATCTATTCAAAATATAACTCACATAGATTAACCCTTTAGTTGGCTCTTTCCCTGAGAGAGTTTGATTTCGCACATAATCAATACTCACTTAAATACCCGAAGTTTATGAAAGCTCTGTTTCTGCACACGTTTTACTATGAAAAAGGCGGTGAGGATGTTGTCTTCAATGCGGAGAGGGACTTACTGAAAGGCGTAGCCGAAATTGAAACCTTAACATTTAAGAATCTGACTGGAATTAAAGGTGCCTTTAGTTTGTTCTTCTCCATTTGGAACCTTGCTGCAGCAAAAAAGATCCGAAGAAAAATCCAGCAATTCCGGCCCGATGTTGTTCACATTCATAACTGGCATTTTGGCATGGGGCCAATAGCCATTAGAGTAGCCAGAAAAATGGGTGTACCCGTTGTGGTTACGCTACACAATTATCGGCTCATGTGTCCTTCGGCTACATTTTACGGACGCGAGGGAATTCAGTTGAAAAGTATGGAGCAGGAATTTCCATGGTCCGCCATTCGACAGGGTATGTACCGGAATTCAATCGTGCTTACATTTTGGCTCTCTTTTGTAAACTGGTTTCATGCAAGAATTGGAACCTTTGCCAAAGTGAACAGGTTTATAGTTCAAACGGATTTTGCAAAGACTGTCTTTGCAGGGAATTTTCTGGGAATTGATCCGAAGAATATAATCGTGAAGCCAAATTTTATTCCGGACATACCGGAGAATGGAGTTGAACGGATTTCTGAATTTTTATTTGTAGGCCGATTAAGTAAAGAAAAAGGCATTTCCATAATGCTGGAAGCGTTTTCGAAAACGAACCTGCCTCTGTCAATAATTGGTGAAGGTCCATTGAGAAATGAAGTGGAAAAATATTGTCGACATCACACTAACATAAGCTACTCCGGATTCCGTGATCGCGACTACATCTACTTTTCCATGAAACGCGCATCTGCGCTCGTATTTCCTTCGGTTTGGTTCGAAGGAATGCCAATCACTATCCTCGAAGCATTTGCTAATGGTACGCCGGTAATCGCCAGCAATCTGGGAGCTATGTCAACGATGATAACCGATAATTACAATGGAATTCATTTCACCGCATCGAATGCAGATAGCCTTAGCGACGCACTAAACCGCTGGAATAATTTTTCAGTGCAAGAAAGGATGCAGCTTTCTTCAAATGCCCGCAACACTTACCTCGAAAAATACTCACCGGAAAAAAACCGTTACCAGTTGTTGGAGATATACAGGGATATTATGACCAGCAATAATACACATCTGCTTGCTCCGATTAAGAGCCCGACAACTAAAGAAACCCCGGCTGTTGAACTTGCCTGATCTCCAGATTTTTTTTGATTCAAGTGGAGATACAATTGCTACCTATTTAAGATCCATTTCAACTTTCTCTTAAAATCTTCTCAGCACCCCTATCCACCCCATTATCCTGGAACAAGACTGTAAGCCTGTTCTATGACAGCCATTCTTAAAACCACTTTCAAAACTAAATGTGTTTGTCATGCCTATTTCCAAATCAGACGTGCTGATATCCTTCCCATTGAGCAGGGGAGGGTACTACGAGATTGTTGACGAAATTGTTGACCTTACTCAGTCCAAGAATTCGTCAAGCATTTGTATTGCCAATGTACATATGGCAGTAACTGCATTTCAAGACAGAAAATACGCTTCTATTATTCAAAGAGCAGATGTTGTGACTCCCGATGGGATGCCTCTCACCTGGGCACTTCGTTTACTCTATGGCGTTAGGCAGGAGCGTGTTGCCGGTATGGACCTGCTTCCAGATTTACTTTACAAGGCTGAAGTTCTTCAGATCCCCGTTTATTTTTATGGAGGAACTGAATCTATGCTTGGCCTCACGAGGAATTACATTGAAAGCCATTACCCCGGCATCCTGATCGCTGGAATGTATAGCCCGCCATTTCGTACACTTAGTATTGAAGAAGAAGAAGAAGTTGCAAACCGTATTAATGAATCGGGCGCCAAGCTTGTATTTGTTGTACTTGGTTGTCCAAAACAGGAACGTTGGATTGCTGCAATGAAAGATAAGGTTCATGCTGTAATGCTTGGGGTAGGAGGCGCTTTGCCTGTACTCATAGGATTACAAAAGCGTGCCCCACTTTGGATGCAAAGGTCCGGATTAGAATGGTTCTATCGTCTTTCACAAGAGCCAAAAAGATTGTTTAAAAGATACGCAGTAACCAATTCTTTGTTTCTTCTCTTGATTGTAAAAGAATTTATCCGGATTAAAGTTTTTCGCAGAGCTCATTAAAGTATTTCATCAACAATGCAAGAGATTAGGAAAAACCTGTGCTTACCTTATTTTCTAACTGCTTGCAGGCAAACAGCAAATTTATGAATAGCCGATTCTTACGATTTATCCAGGGCGCCCTGGTTACTCTTGATCTGATTGTTCTCAATCTCCTTTTATTCATTGGCTACATTTTTGTTAAACCACATATTCCTCAAACGTATTACGCACAATACATGCAATTCTGGTTAGTGCTTAACGCTTCATGGTTGTGCATTAGCTGGGCCGCAGGTGCATACATTGAGAAGAATATAGGAGCATTTGAAACATTTGCGAGGAGAACAATGCATGCCTACCTGATATGGCTATGCGCAGTTACCATTTTTTTATTTTTTTCCCGACAAACAGACCTCTCCAGGTATTTTGTTTTTTCCACACTCGGAGGCTTTGGCCTGGCATTACTAATCAATCGTTTTGTTTATCTCATTACGCGCCACTACTTCAGGAATAGAGATGATCTGGCTAAAAAAGTTTTGATTATAGGATATAATGAGACTTCGAAAAAACTTGTTGACTACCTCGAGGAAGAAAATGTAAAGACTGAAATAGTTGGGTTTTGCGAGAGCCCTGGAAAGGTGAGGGAACTGAGCCACTATCCCATTGTAAGTACCATTGAAAACGTGATTAATGTTTCGAGGCAATATCACGTAAACGAAATCTATTCAACTATTGCTCCGGAACAGAACAATCAAATTTATAAGTATATGCAGATTGCAGATCAGGAATGCATCAGGTTTAGAATCATTCCGGATCTATCCTATTTTATTAAGAAACCTGTGCACATTAATTATTTCAAGGACCTTCCGGTGCTTTCACTTCGTAGTGAACCGCTGGATGATGTGACGAGCAAGTTCAAAAAAAGATTGTTCGATGTTATCCTCAGTAGTTTGATTTTCCTTACCATTTTATGGTGGCTCATTCCTATTGTTTCGCTACTAATCTGGCTCGATTCACCAGGGCCCATATTTTTTATTCAAATGCGTACCGGAAAAGATAATAAGCCTTTCCCCTGTCTGAAATTTCGAAGCATGAAGCTCAATAAAGACGCAGACAAAATGCAGGCTACAAGGAATGATGTTCGGCTCACGAGGATGGGAAATTTTTTGAGGAGAACGAACCTGGATGAATTTCCACAATTTATTAATGTGCTGAGAGGAGAGATGAGTATTGTAGGTCCCCGCCCGCATATGCTCAAACACACTGAGGATTATTCAAAAGTGATTGGACAGTATATGATCCGTCAATTTATGAAACCTGGAATTACGGGTTGGGCACAGGTAAATGGATTTAGAGGGGAAACCCGCACGGTAGAACAAATGCAATCCAGGGTAGAACACGATATATGGTATATGGAAAATTGGAGCCTCTGGCTTGATGTAAGAATCATGGTACTAACGGTAATCAATACCCTATTTGGTGACAAAAATGCTTTCTAGTTGAGAAACAAAGCCCACCAAATTTTGAGAAGGTTTAAAAATGATTACAAACATTAGCAAAACCATTGCCATGAACAAAAAATGGATCCCTTTCTTAATTCAGGGCATCTTAATTGGAAGCGCCTGGAGCCAGGATAAAAAAATTGATTTCAACGTCGAGGCCCAGGGAATTTATACTTCCTCCGGTACGGTTCCTTTTTGGTTCCGCGCAAATCAGTATGGAAGTATTCCTGATTACGGACTATCTGCAAGTCTCATCGGTAGAATTGAAAAAAGATTTGATTCCTCAACTAAGAAAGTTTTCGATTGGGGATTTGGAATTGAAGATCGCGTGAACCTGGGAACAAATACGAAATCAATTTTAACCGAAGCATACGGTAAAATTCGATTTTCAATTTTCCAATTTAAAGCGGGGAGATCTAAAGACTTTATGGGACTGGCAGATTCCGTTTTGTCGACTGGTACGTTCCCCATGTCGGGAAATGCTCTCGGAATCCCCAAAGTTGAAATATCCATTCCTGAATTCTGGTCCATTCCCATTTTAGGAAAGTTGTTTGCCATCAAGGGAAATTATGTACATGGCTGGATTGGGACGATCCCTGTTAAAGCAAGTCCGTTTGTTGATGAAGCCTACGCCTACCTGCACCAAAAATCATTGTATGGAAGAATTGGTAAGCCTCAGTGGAAATGGAAATTATATGGAGGATTTAACCACCAGGTATTTTGGGGAAGTGAGGATAAATTGTATGGAGATAAATGGACACTCACGCCATGGCAGACTTACTGGTATGTGATCACAGGAAAGCCATATGGAACCAATAATGTGGCAAGATCTAAAGTTGGAAATCATCTCGGTTCGCTCGACCTTGGATTTCAATATGATTTGAAAAGCTTTAGAATACTTGCATATCATCAATTCTTTTATGATGTCGGGGCTCTCTTTCATGCGGCAAATCTGGCAGACGGTTTGAGTGGTATTAGTTTGGTGAATGCTGCAAAGTCATCTGGCACCTTTCAATGGAAGAGAATGAATTTTGAATTTATGTACTCCAAAAACCAGGCTGGCGAAACATGGTCGCCGGTAACTCCATCGGGTGATGAAGATTATTATAACAACTACCTCTATGCTCAGGGTTGGAGCTATAAAGAAACCGGACTGGGCACTCCTTTAATTGAAAATAGAAAATATATCAGAACTGATCATCCAACTGATCCGCAGGATTATTTCATAAATAACCGGGTGGTCGCATTTCATTATGGTATACTCGGAACATTTAAAGAATGGACATTTTTGAGTAAGCTCACCTATTCTTTGAACTATGGAACCTATGGAACCAGTGAGCCCGGGCATTCTCTGGGCTCACATCATTACCCACCAGCATACGGATTGTTCGGTGAAGTTGATCAATTTTCAGGGTATTTAGAAATTAGCAAAGCATTAAAGAATGGCTATCGGTTTGGGGTAGCCGCCGCCGGGGACGTTGGAGATTTATATTATAATTCTGCAGGCGTCATTCTCAAGCTCAATAAGTCGTTCTAAAATTCACAACCTTTGCAAGCCCTGGGAACGAAAAAAGCCTCTTCTTGTAAGAGGCTTTATTATTTGCGGGGTTCAATTTTAAGACTTCTTCTTCGGACCAAATAATCTTCTAAAAAATCCTTCTTTCTTTTTCACTTCGCCTGAGTCGGCTTTCTTATCATCTTTCTTACTTCCGTTTTTTGCTTCCTGCAAAATTCTTTGTTCGTCAGAATTCAATTTCGATTCCGGAATTATTTTTTCCTTACCATCACTAATCGGGACATCAATATACTGATTGGCGTCACCCTGAGCTGAATTTTCTCCTTCTACCATAGGTTCGTTTGTAAGTGAAGGATCGGCCCAATCCTGTATCATTTCATTTTTGAGATCCGGAGGCTGAACAAATCTTGCATTTGGATCAATTCCAAGCGTTTTATCTTTATAAAGTTC
The DNA here is from genome assembly GCA_003175935.1 of Bacteroidota bacterium. Classification (GTDB taxonomy): domain Bacteria; phylum Bacteroidota; class Bacteroidia; order Chitinophagales; family Chitinophagaceae; genus PSRI01. Next base: position 7,321 of record PSRI01000002.1, on the reverse strand, counting down.
CTGGAAAAAATATGCCCAGATTGGCATGGCCATTTGAGCACCCTGTCCAACATAGTTATTTGCGATTCTCAAAATTGGATCATCAGCACCAACCCATGCACCAGCAAGGATTTGAGGACTGAATCCCATAAACCAACCGTCGGCGTTATTATTTGTTGTTCCGGTTTTACCTGCGAGCTCACTTGTAATCCCGTACGATCCTCTCAATGCCCTGGCCGTACCAAAATTCACAACACCTTCCATCATCTTTGTCATAATATAAGCATCTGCTTCACTGATTACTTCTTTGTGTTGCGTATTGAAAGTTTCGAGCACATTACCATTGCGATCTTCAATGCGTGAAATATAATAAGGATTCGTATTCATGCCACCTGCAGGGAACATCGTATAAGCTCTCACCATTTCAATAAGGGAAATATCGGCTGCACCCAAAGCAATGGAAGGATATGGAGGGATGTTACTTGTGATACCGCACTGCTTTGCAAAATCAATGGTGCGATTCACACCGATATCATTCATGAGGTTTGCAGCAGCGGGGTTAATTGAGGCGGCCAGGCAATACCCAAGCGGCCTTTCGCCAGAATATTTCTTGTCTGCAATCATTTTTCCACCCAGGTTCACAGGATCAACCGACACTGCTGTTTCCGGCGTGTAGCCGTTCATGATAGCTAATGTATACAGCAATGTTTTAAATGTTGAACCAACCTGACGTTTAGTATTGATATTTGCGTGGTCGTATTTGTAAGTTTTGAAATCAATACCCCCAACCCAGGCTCGTATCTCTCCGGTAAATGGATCTGTTACAATAAATGATGCCTGCAGCATTTGTTTATTGTATTTGATAGAGTCAAGCGGACTCATAATTGTATCCAATTCTCTTTTCGTATTCCAGGCAAATACTTTCATCGGAACTTTTTGCTGGAAACTCGCGCGTATATCAGCTTCCTTGATACCATCATCTTCCATATTCCTCCAGCGATCGCTCGATTTCATTGCGCGTTCCAATACAGCAATACCATCTTTAGTTTTCCAAACAGAACCGGTCTTAATATTTTGCTGGGAATTGAAAACTTTTTGCAGATTGGGCATATGTCTTGCGACGGCCATTTCTGCATAAAGTTGCATCCGTGGATTGATCGTTGTATAAATTTTCAATCCATCTTTATAAATATCGTATGGCTTTCCTGTCTTAGGATTCTTATGTTCCCTGCACCAGGCCTTAATATCGTCTCGAAGTACATCAACAAAATAAGGGGCGAGGTTTGAATTCTCGTCTATTTTTCTATAGTGAAGTGGAATAGGTGTAAGTTTCAACCTGGCGCCTTCTTCCTGCGATACATAATTGTTGCGCACCATTTGCCCAATAACAATATTCCTTCTTTCCACTGCTGCCTTGGGATTGGTCCTGGGATTAAAAGTTCCCGTTGCATTTAACATCCCAACCAGCACGGCTGCCTCATCAATAGTAAGGCGGTCGGGTTCTTTCTGAAAAAAAGTTAACGACGCATTCCTGATTCCAAATACGTGATCACTATATTCAACTGTATTTAAGTAAAGCGCGAGAATTTCTTCTTTAGTGAAATTTTTTTCAAGCTTAATAGCAACGATCATTTCCTTTAGCTTCTCAATCATTCTTTTGACCCTGTTCTTACTACCCTGACCTAGCATATTTTTAGCAAGCTGTTGGGTAATAGTACTGCCCCCACCATTAGTTCCAAAGGAAAGAATCACACTGGCCAACCTACGGGCATCAATACCCGAATGTTGATAAAATCTTTCGTCTTCAGTTGCTACCAGGGCATGAATGACATTTGGGGAGATGTCTTTATAAGGAACATTGCTCCTGTCTGTGATGTAATATTTCCCCATAGTCGTGCCATCAGAAGCTATTACTTCCGAAGCAGAGAGGACTGAAGGGTTCTCCAACTCGGCAAGAGATGGGAGTTTGCCGAAAAGACCCCAGTTAATCATCAGGAGAAATAGTATAAAAGTTGCCAGGCCGATCAGGAATACCCGCCAGAAAATTTTTACGGCTTTTGACATATATAGTTTAGGTTAATTTTATTGCAAGGGATAATTGCAGCTCTGATAATTGCAAATTCCATGCTCAATTCCCTGTCCTCCACGAATTAAAGGAACCTGCCTCGTTTTACAACGAATTTTATTGTTTTAGAATTTGCCGGGATAACTATTTAACAGGAATTTCTTATATGCCGCGAGATCTTTATTATTTTTTAACACTTCCAGGTTCTCCGCCCCAATTATAATAAAGGAGTATTTATCGGCCGCCAGCCAGGGCACGATCTGGGCACCCGCTATCTTTTTCACTTTATCAACATAGTCCATGGCCGCCACTGCGTCGCTGAAATTGGACATCAGTATCAATTTATGGGTGTCGTCAATCGGTAAAATGCTCATTTCGATCTGCTGGCTGTAATAATTTTCCTGGTTATACCTGTTAAATGCGTTACGTGCCTCATTTCCATAAACTATATCCACTTTATCCAAGACGATTCCCACATAATGCTGATCGGTCGGCTTAAACGTGAACCCGGTTGGTGTCTTAACCGCTACTACGGGTTTTTTAAACTGGGAGGAATCAATTACGGCCTTAACGGAGTCTTTTTTAGCTATGCCCACATTGGTGGCAACTGGCTTCACATCTTTCTTTGCCTGTTCGAGTATTACCGGTTTGGGGGTTTCATTATAAACAATCACCGAATCCTCTTTCATTCTCTCGACCTTCAAATTAGTGAGGTAATTCTCAATCTGGCTCCTTCTCTTCAACACATCGATCATTGTAGCTGCCTTTTTTGCCATAGGTGTTTCAGGACCCAATGCAATCAGATTATTTAATGTGGCGATAGCGGCACTGTCATTTCTTTGTTTCACATAATAGACCGATTCAATATAAAGTAACTGAGGCGTCCAGTATTTTTTTCCGTAAAGACTATCTGCTGTTGCTTTTTGTTTCAGAGCCTCGTCAAAATTTCCTTCGATGAAGAGGTTGTAAATATTTTCATAACTGTGAGTAGCCGCAACTTTTTGTGCATCTTCTTCCTGTTGAGCGCCTTTTGGATTGTCAATAAATTTTAGGTACTGGGTATTGGGATATTCGTTGGCAATGAGGTTCCGATACTCCCTCGCTTTGTCTTCTTTGCCTAATTTGTTATAGCAATACCACAGATCAAAGTAAACCTCTGCTTTGTAAAGTGTGTGAGGATCTCTTTTCAATAATTCTTCAAGTGCATCGATTGCTTCCTGCCAGTCTTCCAGGTGGTCTTTGAATATTCTTCCCAAACCAAGCAATGCCATATGAATGGAATCATTGGATGCTTTTAGTGACTGAGCCGTGAGAGGAAGATTTTTCAGAAGCCCTTCATAGCTGATATCGGTTGGATGTACTTTTGAATCGGATGCTTTGTTTTCACCCTGTGTTGCAGGTGCATTTGATAATTTCGATGGAGCGATATTTAGTGCTGAATTCACAGCAGATTGCCTTCGCCAGTTGTCGACATTTGGCCTGTTACCCCAATTCTTTTTAAACTCCGTAAATCCTGATGACTTCAGTGCCACATTATTAAAATACCATTCACCCTTGGTATCGTTACTTGCAAAAATGTCGGCCTCGGTTTTATTTGCAAAAGGATTATTGTTGTTTGCAATCGAATCTGATTCTTTCAAACCTTTTTCTTTTCTTAATCTTTTGGCCAGATCTTTTACAAATTTCTCCCTCTCTGGCTCGGGCATGGCTGCAATCTTTTGCAGGCTGTCCTCAACAATTATCGTGTTTATTTTGGCTACTATTTGATTAAGAATATCTTTTCGGATAGCGAGACTGTCAGGATTTTTAATTACCGGGCTCGACATATCCAGGCTATCGTAACTATCGTGGGCGAGTTGAAATTCTTTTTTCTGAAAAGCAAGGTCACCGAGATACTGGAATGATCGATTTCTTTGGTTATTGTCACCGTTTTGATAGTGGATACTTTTTTTCAAATAGTCTTTCGCAGTGGCGTAATTGTTCCGGAGCATTTCCATTTGGGCCGCCATGTAATAAATAATGTTTCTATAGTTTTCATATTTATCCTTGTGCGCCATTTTCATCAGTTCCTTAATGTTTTCATCAATAAGTTTCTGATCATCGGTGCCCTGTGCAAGTCGGATTTGATTGAGTCGCGCATAAACATCCAAAACCGGATCAATAGTATGTTTTATAGACTGGTCATAATATTTATTGGCCAGATCTTTATTATTGGTTTTTCCATAAAGTTGTCCGGCTAAAAATTCCCATCTTGCTCTTTCCTGCGAGGTAGTAGCGTTGTCCAAAGCTAAAACCAGGCGATTTGCGCAACTATCCCACATCTCATTCTTATAAAACCAGTATGCTTCAACTTCGTTTAGGGATGGGCGTAAGCGCTTTGGGAAATTGGGATCATGCCTGAGTGTTTGAATAAGGCTGGCTGCCTCGGAATAGGCGCTGTCTTCGGTAAGATTTCTTACCTGCCAAACCAGTGCATCATTTCTGCTCGGTGGTTCGGTAAATATTTTTGCCGTGACCGAATTCTTTTCCCTGGTCGAAACTGAGTATACGTTCCCCTCATCGTTCAAATTGCTTCCAACATATTTTTTATATCCAACTTCATCTTTTTTCTTTGGCTGGAACCAATAGTTGATGTATTGAAAGGTAATGGCCGCCGAATCAAATTGTTTTCTAAAAAAGAATGCTTTGCCCATTAAGAAATAAATATTGTCGACCCAGTCATTGCGCAGGTCGTGAAGCATAATGGCGGCATTGCATTTGTATAATACGGAGTCGAGCTGAATTTTTTGGGCTGCAGTTGCCTGAAGCGTGTAATTATAAAAGGGGAGTAATTCTGTGTAGTCGTCGTGAAAAGCCTGCTTCGCATTCAGTAAAATATCATTCAGCTTGTTATTCGCATTAAAAAAATAATTGTAATGAGTAATCAGGTTTTGATTCCAGCGACGTGGAGTAGTGAATTTGGTTGTGAAAGTTTTGTCGGACCCCAGCGTTCTATTCTCAAATTTTTCGGGTTTTTTTACATCGAGGTTTGCATCTTGCTGAGCGTAGGACGCAAGATGCAATGTGCCGCAGAGGAATGCAAACAATGATAGTTTTACCACGAATTTGTGCATGGGCATATCGATGCGGTTCTTCAAGGCAATTAACTAATTTTCAGCGAATTTATTTTAAATCCGGTGCTTTTTGGCCCGGTTATCAACAATGATCCGGCCAAAGTGATTATTTTTAACACAAATCTTTAAAATGGCTAAAATTTTTGACGCGGATAGCACATTGCAGCGACTGAGAAATCGATACCGGCTTGTTGTGATGAACGATGATACTTACGAGGAGGTTGTTACGTTTAAATTGTCAAGGCTAAGTGTTTATATTGCTTTGTGCACGATATTTGTTGTACTAGTCGGGCTCACTGTAGCGTTAATAGTATTCACTCCCTTAAAATATTATATACCAGGTTACGGAAGTGCATCAGATAGAAGGGAGATGATCACACTTAAACTGAAGGCTGATTCGTTAGAGCAGCAGGTTCTGTACAAAGATAAATACCTAGATAATTTAAGGAATGTGTTGAATGGAAGCGCACCTGCGCATTTGGATACAACCCAACTGCAGGTGCCAAAGGTTGAAAAATCGACGGATTAATCACTTTAAAACCAATACTTATGTTCGCAGCCAAATCCAAATCCGAAATTGAAAGCCCATCTGCATCCGGTACCAGCCTCATTGGAGCAGGCACTGTTATTAAAGGTGATATTTCCAGCAATGGTGATATCAGAATTGACGGAGTGCTCAAGGGTAATGTAAAGTCAACTGCTAAAGTTCTCATCGGGCCAGACGGCGTTGTCGAAGGAGATATTGAAGGCCAACAGGCTGACATCCTCGGCAAAGTTTCAGGAAAAATTCAGATTAAAGAATTATTGAATCTTAGAGGGAAAGCCAGCATTAAAGGAAATATTTCTGCTGGAAAATTACAAATTGAACCTACGGTAACATTCAACGGACAGTGCCATATGGGAAATGAGGCCAGTGTTGTTGAAATGATATCTGAGGAAGAAGAGCATGCCATAGCTCAGTAGGCTTTCCACCATCCACCATTACCGTAAAAATCGTTTGCCTTTTATGGATCCGTATCCATAGGGGGCATTTTTGTGCCCTTAATTAAGGTAAATATCATTTTTGGATTGCTTTACCACTATTGTAATTTTGCGCGCAATCCTAAACCATTTACAATTCCCCTTTATGAAGAATCGCAACCTCATATTCCCGATTATTTTGGTATTTATTGTTGTTAACGGAGTCATTATTGCGCTGAGGAGCCGACTTCAATCGGGTGGTTTCGATCAATCGGTTTTGATTTGGGGAAATCTTTTTTTGTTTGCGCTAAGCATTATTTCTTACAACCTGAATAAAAAAGCATTGAAGGCTGAGAAAACTGCCGGATTTCTGAAGTATTTTTATCTGGGATTTCTCATAAAATTCTTCGTTGTTATTGCCGCCGTTGCCATCTACGCCATAAGTGTTCCGCATATTAACAAACCCGCCATTTTAACCTGCATGGGGTTATATTTGGTGTATACATTTATAGAAACGAGACAGCTTCTCAAAGAGAGTAAACAAAAAGATGTCTAAGAAGGAAGCACCCTTAAATACACTTCAGTCATTTTTACCGGCAGGATCCTATGATCTTGTTATGGAATATCTGCACCAGTACAAAGTTCATCTCACAATCACCAGGGAAAGAAAAAGCATTCTGGGTGATTACAGACATGCTATCCCTGGTAAAAATCATCGCATTACTGTAAACGGAAATTTAAATCCTTACGCGTTCCTGATTACTCTTCTGCACGAACTCGCCCACCTCGTGGCTTTTATGCAATTTGGAAATCGAATTCCGTCCCATGGAAAGGAATGGAAAATGGTTTACGGCAAGGTGCTGGAACAATTTGTAAAACTCAATATTCTTCCACAGGATATATCAAAAGAAATTCTCAAAACCATTCACAGTCCTGCCGCAACAAGTTGCGCTGAGGATGGATTAATTCGGATATTAAGAAGATATGACCAGGTAGAAGAAGGCGTTAAGCTGGTAGAAGAAATTGCGCCCGGAAAATTATTTTCTATCGGAGAAGGAAGGATTTTTAAAAGAGGAGAGAAGGTGAGAAAAAGATTTAAATGCATAGAAGTCGATACAGGCAGGATTTATCTTTTTAGTCCGGTTTACGAAGTAAGAGAGCTTGCCTGAAGGATTTTGAGTACTTAGTACTTAGTACTTAGTAC
>PSRI01000060.1 GCA_003175935.1 Bacteroidota bacterium | reverse complement strand
GCCACCGCTATAGCTTGTACCTTCGCTATCGCTTCGGCACACAGGTTAGCGCACGCGGTTAGCGAAGCAAGGCCGGCAGGCAGGCGCGAAATTTTTCCGCTCCTGAAGAAAGTCGCGGGGCGTCTTAACGGATTTGTTCCATCTAGGTACTAGGCACTAAGTACCTGGTACTCTAATTGGAATTTGATAATTACTTGCTAAAATCTAAAATCAAACATCTAAAATCCAGAATTTTCCCTATCTTTGCACCGCAAGTTTGAGTTTTGTACAGCATCAGTAAGTGAATGATAATTTCTGCTACGCATTTTTCTGCTAATAGTCAGTCTTCTATTACTACCTGTTTTCTCTCAGATTGTCACTTTTTTAATTTAATTAACAAGAAAGAATTATGAACATTTATGTTTCTAATTTAAGTTTTAACGTCGCTGACGAAGACTTAAAAGAATTTTTTGCAGAATATGGTGAAGTAAGTTCTGCTAAAGTTATTACTGATAAATTCACTGGAAAGAGCCGTGGATTTGGTTTTGTTGAAATGCCTAATGATGAAGCCGCTCAAAAAGCGATTTCTGAATTAGATGGTGGAGTTGTAGAAGGCAGAACAATTTCTGTAACCGTAGCTAAACCAAGAGAAGAGCGTTCTAACAACAATCGTTCTTTTTCACGTAGCAATAACCGTTATTAATCAGTTATCGCACTAAAAAATAGAAAGGGCCCGAATATTCGGGCTCTTTTTTATTTCCTTATCAGTAAGCCAGTTGCCGAATGAAGAATTCTATTTTGGCTATTATTTCCGGCAACCTTTTGCCTTTTCCAGCCAGGACCGATTTTGCTAATGAAATTGGAATGATTTTCTTATCTGGATTAATTTCTACGATATCAGAATCTCATTAAAAATTAGTGAATCCATCGCTCAAAAAATTCCCAGGTCCTTAACATTTGATCAATGCGTTGCCTGTTATTTCCACTTCGGGTAATCTCATGTGTTGCGCCGGGGTGTCTAACATATTCAACAGGGCGATTCATTACTTTAAGACTTTTATAAAGCATTTCTCCCTGCACTGTACCGGTTCTCAAATCGTTTTCTCCATGGAAAATAATATAAGGAGTAGTAATGTCTTTTACATATGTAAGCGGAGATTCTCTGTCGAGATTTTGTCTTGCTTCAGCTTCCCAGGGATAGCCTCCAAAATATTCGGGTACCAGTATCCATGCATTACCTTCTCCAAAAAAAGTATTGAGTTCGTATACGCCTCTCTGTGAGCAGGCAGCTTTAAAGCGATGATCGTGAGCAATAATCCATGCTACAAGGTATCCGGCATATGATCCTCCGGTTACTAATAATTTAGAAGTGTCTGCCCATCCTTCAGCAACTGTTTTGTCAAGTGCTGTGAGTACGTCACTGGTTGGACCTTTCCCCCAATCATTGATATTGCCTCTCAAAAAATCCACGCCATATCCACCTGAACCACGAGGATTGCAATACACTACGCCGTAACCTTTACTGCAGAAATATTGATATTCGTGCCACATAGATGATTCACCTGGTCCCCACATTGCGGCGGGGCCGCCGTGGATCTCCAGAAGCAATGGATATTTTTTTCCAGCAGTGTATCCAACTGGTTTCATTACCCAATATTCAATGGTCATTCCTTTTTCATTGGTGAATGTGTGTTTTTCGGGTATGCTTAAATTTTTATCTTTTACCCAATCATAATTGAAAGAAGTAACACGCTTCGAATTTTTCGCATGTGCGTCACCGATATAGATATCAAACGGATCCTGTACTTCTGTTTTAACGTAAATCAGTGTGTTATTCCTAAGAGCATAATTACCAATACCACTATTGAAATCTGTGAGTTGTTCCACTTTTTTGGCTGCGATATCATAACGATAAAGAACTATACCACCATTTGATGCAGCATTGAAATAAAGATATTTTTCATCGGAGCTCCACTTAAAGTTTCCGACACTCCTGTCCATTGGAATTGTGACGGCACTACTTTCATTTCCATCCACAGGCATAATTTTAAGAGACCCAATACTAACCGATGGCACTTTGTCTACGACGAAAACCATCCATTTCCCAGAGGGTGACACTGGGCCCAAACCATAATTCATTCCTTTCGAGCCAAGTAATAATTTTAAATTACTTCCATCAATGTTCATCATGTAAATTCCTCCCTCTGGTACTCTGTCGGGATGTTCACTATTATCCAGGTTCGTTTGTAATAACATTTTTCCAGTGTTCCCAATAAATCTCGCTCCGTTATAATCATAAAAACCAGAAGTGATATTTTTAGCTGTTGAGCCTGGCTTTGCATCGATCACGAAAACCTGCGAAAAACTCATTTCAGATGAAGTTGTGGACTCTTCCTGGAACCTTAATTTGTCTATCACCTTTGCTTTGTTGTCTTTTTCATTATTGGCCAGGTATGCCCTTACTTCCTGAATATTTCCGTCGGGGTCGGCTTTGGAAGTATTTTCATTGAGATTCGAATTGTTTGTAAAACCAGGCTTTTCAAAAGGCCATTTAGGTATTTCCTTTTTGGGATTTAAAACGGAATCAGTAAGTAAATCAGGCAAAGAAATATCCGCACTAAAAACTATTTGCTTTCCATCCGGACTCCAGATAGGCCCGTTTGCCCCATATTTTCCTTTAGTAAGTTGAATTGGTTCACCACCTTCCATCGAGAGCAAAAAAATCTGGGAATTTCCGTCGGCCGCCCTTACAAAAGCGAGAGTTTTCCCATCAGGGCTCCAGGCTGGTTGAGATGCATTCTCTTTGAGAGAAGTCAGTGGTCTGGGTGCCTGTGACCCGTCTGCAGGTGCAAGCCAGATTCGTGTGGCATATTTGTAATCCCATTTGCTATCACCTTCGGGTTCAATAGAAGTGACCGTAAAAGCATATTTGCTTCCATCTGGTGAAAGTGCAATGGCCCCAATGGATTTTACATTGAGCAGGTCGGTTACCTTGATGGGGCTTTTGTTAGTTTGAGCAATAGAAACTTGGAGAGTTCCTGAAAGCAGGAACAATAAAAGCAGTTTAGCTCTCATGTTGGATGGTTTTGAGCCTGAATGTACGAAACCATTAATTACTTTGGGTCCTTCTTTAACAGTTCATGAGAGATTGTGATGAATCATAATTTCGAAATTAATACCGAACTTAGCTGATTGAATTGTATTGTTTTTAATTCATAATGTATCCCGAATGAGCGAAACACAAACAAGCCATCAGCCTCTTACCGCAAAGGATTTTGCGACCGACCAGGAAGTCCGCTGGTGCCCGGGTTGCGGAGATTATTCTATTCTCGCACAGGTTCAAAAAGTAATGCCCACTCTTGGTATCGCAAGGGAAAATATCGTGATTATTTCAGGTATCGGCTGCAGCAGTCGGTTTCCTTATTATATGAATACTTACGGGATGCATAGCATTCATGGCAGGGCAACAGCTATTGCTTCCGGCTTGAAAGCAACACGCCCTGAATTGAGTGTTTGGATTGTTACAGGAGACGGCGACGCATTAAGCATTGGTGGCAATCACACGATTCATTTACTCCGCAGAAATTTCGATGTAAATATTTTACTTTTCAATAACCAGATTTATGGTTTAACAAAAGGTCAGTATTCTCCCACATCCGAAGAGAAAAAAATTACCAAGTCCACTCCATTTGGAAGCATTGATCATCCCTTCAACCCACTTGCGTTAGCACTTGGTGCAGATGCAACTTTTGTTGCAAGATCGATGGACAGAGATCCAAAACATTTGCAGGAAATGTTGTTGCGAAGTCATGGGCACAAAGGAGCATCTTTCCTTGAGATTTATCAAAACTGCAATATTTTCAATGATGGTGCATTTGAAATTTTTACGGAAAAATCTTCAAAGCCCGACGAGGTTGTATTCCTGGAACAGGGCAAACCGCTGATATTTGGCGCGCAAAAAAATAAAGGTGTAAAGCTTGACGGATTTACACCCATCGTTGTTGAGGTTGGAAGTGATTATAGTGCGAATGATTTGTGGGTGCATGACGAAAAAGATTTTTATAAAGCACAAATTTTAGTGAGGCTATTCGACAATCCTCAAACGCAAAATCATTTGCCAAGGCCATTTGGTGTGTTTTATGACACAGATCGCCCTTGTTATGAAGATGTATTGGGAATGCAAATTGAAGATACTATTGCAGCAAAAGGAAAGGGAGATTTGGATAAACTCCTCAGGGGTTATGAAACATGGGTCATTTCATAAAATATTCGACTTAGAATATATTTAGTAGCTCTCGTTATGAGGGCTTTTTTTTGCGGATACCAAAAAAAATAAAGCCAGCGATTGAAATCGCCGGCCTGTGCTTACCTCTGAAACCACAAAAAGAAAGAGTTTACTTTCCTTCAGTTCAATTTCACCTCAAGAATAATTTTTTTGGAATACCAAAGCGCAAATGCGGTAAGTTAGAGTTTCAGGAGAATGCAGCACCTCAAAAAGTTTAAGTATGTTGAATTGTTCTGGAAATAGTTATTGACGCCTAACCCTTAATTTGAATTAAAGGAAATTTCCTAATGCACAAGGAAGATTGGATGATTTTTTCGGGTATGCCTGACAGAAGTATTGGATCTTGGCTGGGTTGTGAAGGTTCTGCTAAAATAGTAACTGGTTTCAATATTTCAAAAACTTTTGCCGAAATAAAATGACGACATTGACCACCTCGTGATCAGCTAATCCAGCCAAACTATATAGATTGGGCTAAATCATTGTATTCCTGAATATTCCAGCTCTTTTTGTGCGGCTTTGAGAACCTTTTCTTTTTTGAAATCATACCACCATTTTGGAGCAGTTCTCTTCATGAGTGTATCAATATTACGCATTCCAAAGAGATTCCATGCGCCTTTTAGTTTGCCACCCATATTAGCCTGTAGAGCCCGTAAACTCATTGCAAAACCACTGTCTAAATATTCCATATGGTGCCAAAATCCCGCAGGCATAAACAAAGTGTCGCCATGTTCAAGGGTTACTTCGAAACCTTTTGCAAGTTTGAGTGCAGGGAAGGATTGATAGTCGGGCTTACCATTTCCCTTGTAATAATTTGAAAAATCAGCAAGGCTTAAAACTTCGTAAGGTTTGCGATATAGTTTGTGCTGTTCTTCGAAAGGAAAAAGTAAAACTCTTTTTCTCCCTACAAACTGAGTGTGGATGATATGCGAAAGGTCGATATCAAAATGCATGTGTGTAATTGAACTGGCACCGCCCACAAATAACATCGGATATCTCTTCACAAATCCCTTCATCAAATGATCGGGCCAGGTAAAATCTTCAGTAAGCTGAGGAGCGTGTTCAAAAATATTAAATAGAAAAATGCGCCAACCTGCAGGACCCGTCCTGATCATGTCTACGTATTTGCCAAATGTCGTGTAGTCGTCAGCTTTATTGATTGGAGTATAGGCGTCGCTTTTCACATTGTTGTAAATGCCAACCTCTTTATCGCCAACAATTTCCTTGAAATAATCCCAGGTCCATTTACCATATGCAGGCCAGGATTTAGAAAGATCTTTAATAACCAACGGCCTCATGGGCTCATAATAATTCTTTCTAAAATCCTCATTCGAAATTTTGTCAACCGTATCAACAGGCCTCAACAGCATAGACTTAATGATTTAATCACGCAAAAATAGTATTTCGGATTGTATTTATTCAGTCGGAATCTTTGACTGACCTGGCTTTGACCCATTGCTGACACTATATTTCGTAAATTTCAGCAATAGTTATCACATATGATGCTTTATGTTCATCCGGAAAACCCACAGCCAAGACATATTCAAACAATTGTTGATTGTTTGGAGAGCGGGGGGATTATTATTTATCCCACAGATACCATTTATGGATTGGGATGTGACATATTCAATCATAAAGCTGTAGAAAAAATTATGAGGATCAAGCAGGTTGACCCCAGGAAAGCAAATTTTTCATTTGTATGCGCAGATTTGAAAGACATCAGCACATATACCAAAAGCATCTCTACTCCGCTTTTTCGCATTCTTAAAAATAGCTTACCCGGACCGTACACATTTATTTTACCTGCAAGTAAGGCCGTTCCGAAAATTTTAAAAAGCAAGAAAAATACCGTGGGTATTCGTATACCTGACAATAATATTGCCCGGACCATAGTAAAAGAATTGGGTCATCCTATCCTTAGCACCAGCTTACCTGGAAACATAGTTGAAGAGTACACGGACCCTGAAATAATGAATGATAATTTTGGAAAGCAGGTTGACCTTATTGTGAATGGAGGTGTTGGAGGAATGGTGCCATCGACTGTAATTGATTGCACAGGAACTGAAATGGTTTTGGTAAGAAAAGGTTTGGGTGACTGGATTGAAATTGAAGAATGAAAATAAAAATTCAAGGCCATATAAAACAAAAGCACCTCACACATTGAGCGGAGATGCTTTTCCGAAAAACCCCAAATTATCAACTCTTAAAACCTGTTGCGGTTATTATGTTTGCTTCTGTAGATATCGCGACTTGCGCGATTTTCTTCCCGGTTAATATGTTTTCTTTCACGAGGTCCGATATGTCCGTCATTGTTTTTAGCGCGACGAATATCATGACGAATATGTTTTTGTTCCTGAGCAAGTCTGCGACTCTCTTGTCTTGTTAATTCGCCATTCTTTCTTCCCTGTTCAATTCTTTCTTTTTCGCGATGTTCACGTTCACGAACCTGTGCACTTGCTGGTAAAGAAGCGAATCCTGCAAATAATATTGCGAGGAAAAATAATTTAGTTTTCATGGTACATCAATTGTTAATTGTAAAAAAGTGTAAGTACAGTATAAGAGACCTTTAGGAAGGAAGGAGGTTTAAAGGAACCTGAAAAATTATCAAAAGAGAGGCAATTGGGAAGGAAGGCATTGGAAGCTTCTTCTGTGATAGGGACTCAGGCCATGTTCCTGTATGGCAAGCCTGTGTTCTTCTGTAGCATATCCTTTATTTGTGATCCACGCGTATTGAGGAAATTCATCGTGCAATGATCTCATGTAATCATCGCGATAAGTTTTAGCGAGAATACTCGCAGCTGCGATGGATGCATATTTTGCATCTCCTTCAATGATGCATTCGTGGGGAATTTTTTTATAAGGGTTAAATCGATTTCCATCGATGAGCAGGAATTGAGGTTTTTGTCGAAGCTGGTCAAGTGCGCGATGCATTGCTTTAAAAGAAGCCTGAAGAATATTGATCTGATCAATTTCTTCATGGTCTACCATAGCCACGGCATATGCCAGTGCATGTTCCTGGATAAAAATTCTAAGTTCTACTCTTTGTTTTTCTGAAACCTGTTTCGAATCATTTAGTAAAGGATGAAAAAAAGTTTTGGGAAGGATCACTGAAGCAGCAAAGACGGGTCCAGCCAGGCAACCACGACCTGCTTCATCGCATCCTGCTTCTACGAATTGGTTTTGAAAAAAAGGTTCCAGCATTCGATTGCAATTTTAAGAATAAAATTTTCAGTAAAATCACTTTGAGTCACACTGTGCAATAATTTTGTTCGCATTATGAATAAATTTCCACAAACGAATCCAAATCGACCCGTCGCAATCTGGCTTTTAATAGGTGTGGGAATGATTATGGTGCAGGTAATGTTAGGAGGAATAACCCGACTTACAGAGTCCGGACTTTCAATCACTGAATGGAACCCTGTTACGGGTGCGCTACCCCCTTTGAATGATTTGGCATGGCAGCAGGAATTTGAAAAATATAAACATACTGATCAATTCAGGTATATACATTCCGACTTCACACTGAGTGATTTT
>PSRI01000250.1 GCA_003175935.1 Bacteroidota bacterium | reverse complement strand
GCAAATGGGAGCGCTCTTGCATCACCCAGCGTAATCGAGCTTAATGGGAAGCTCTGGTGTCGCCCGCGCTGGCGTGCCATTTCAATATGGGTTTCAGCAAAATCCAGGAGATGAACTTTATGTCCGAGCTTTTGCAGCCAGAAAGAATAAGCACCTGAAGCGCCGCCGATATCCGCAATTTCCATTTCGGGGCGCAGGTTTCTTTCGATGATTTGCTGCGTGCGGGTTTTTTCGAGTTTAAAAACCGACAATTCCAGACGATCCCGCTCCATGCCCGTTTCATCGTAAAAAGTTTTAATTTTTTTCTGAGGATCCATCTTAATATTTTAGTCAAATTCAGGATAGAAGGTATAATTTTATGTTTGCATTATCAGGAAGTTTTCTAAACCCAATTCATATTGAATTTCAGAGATTTTGGTTTTAATGACCAGTTATTGGAGGGCATCGAAGCAGGAGGTTACGAGACACCCACCCCGGTTCAGGCCCAGGTAATCCCCAAAATTTTGGCTGGCAGGGACATCATCGCATCCGCCCAAACAGGAACGGGCAAAACGGCCGCATTTCTTCTTCCGCTAATCGATAAATTGATTCTTGGAAATCACGGCGATCATATCAGCGCTTTAATTATTGTCCCTACCCGCGAACTTGCCATGCAAATCGCCCAACATATGGAAGGGCTCGCCTATTTTACTTCAATCAGTTCCATAGCAGTGTACGGTGGGGGTGATGGTAACACTTTTATACAGGAAAAACAGGCTCTTTCAACAGGCGCAGACGTAGTCATTTGCACCCCCGGTAAAATGATTGCTCACCTAAATATGGGCTATGTAAAATTGCAGAAACTCCAGTACCTGGTGTTAGATGAAGCAGATCGCATGCTCGACATGGGATTCTATGATGATATCATGCGAATTATCAAGCATCTTCCTGTTAAAAGGCAAAACCTGCTCTTTTCTGCAACCATGCCGGCAAAGATCAGGGAGCTCGCTAAAAAAATATTACATGATCCTGTAGAAATAAATATTGCCATTTCAAAACCGCCGGAAAAAATTATTCAACAGGCATATGTCGTTTATGAATCTCAAAAAATGAACCTGGCGAAATTTATTTTACAATCCAGCGATTTCAAAAGCATCCTGGTATTTTGCTCCCGCAAACAAAATGTAAAACAACTCACTCAGCAATTAAAGCGTTCTGGTTTGTCGGCCGATGAAATTCATTCAGATCTTGCCCAGCAAAACAGGGAAGATGTGCTCTCAGAATTCAGGTCTGGAAATTTGAAGGTTTTGGTTGCAACTGATATCTTGTCCCGTGGAATAGATATCGAAGATGTGGATCTTGTGATAAATTACGATGTACCTCACGACGGAGAGGATTATATCCACAGAATAGGCAGAACCGCCAGGGCCGAATCAGATGGAACAGCCATAACTTTGGTGAGCGAAAAGGAACAAAACAAATTTGCAGGAATAGAAAAATTATTAGGACATCCTGTTGCGAAAGCAGATGTTCCGGAAAATCTTGGACCAGTACCTTTATATCAGCCAAAATCAAGAAACGGCAGGAAAAGACCTTCAGGCGCGAGAAAATGAGGCATATCAACCAAAGATTTGCTCACATATGAAAACTCCGATATTATCAGTTAATTTTTAATTTAATTCACCAACATTTAATTAAGCCCTATACATTCTCACTATGCATCGTTCTGTAATCACTGGTACCGGCTCATATATTCCACCTGAAGTAAAATCAAATGTGGATTTTGCAGTTCATAGTTTTTATTCTGAAGATCATTCCAAAATAGATCTGCCATCGCAGGAAATAGTTGAAAAATTCAGGATGATTACCGGCATTCATGAGAGAAGATATGCTCCTACAGAATTGAATGCTTCAGATATCGGAACCATCGCGGCCAAACAGGCCATTGAAGATAGTGGAGTTGATCCCGAAACACTCGATCAAATTATTCTAGCCCAAAATTTTGGAAACGTAATTAAGCATACCATACAAACGGATGGAGTACCATCGCTCGCAAGCAGGGTAAAGCATAATCTTGGAATTAAAAATCCTTCGTGTATCGCTTATGATATTTTGTTTGGTTGTCCGGGTTGGCTTCAGGGATTAATTCAGGCAGATGTTTATTTCAAAGCTGGTCACGCCAAAAAATGTCTTGTCATTGGAACTGAAACTTTGAGTAGGGTGATTGATATGTATGATCGCGACAGCATGATCTTTAGTGATGGTGCGGGCGCCTGTGTTGTTGAATATAAAGAAGTGCCAGAAAATGGAAGTGGAATACTTGGAATGGCAGTGCAATCGCATTGTGTTGATGAAGCCTATTACATCTATATGGGCAAGTCAAATTTCCCTGCAAGCGACCCACGAATCAGGTATATCAAAATGAAAGGAAGAAAAGTTTACGAATATGCCATGAAGCATGTTCCACTTGCAATGAAACATTGCATGGAACAGAGCGGAGTAGATATATCTGATCTCAAAAAAGTTTTCATTCACCAGGCAAATGAAAAAATGGATGAGGGAATTATTCGCGAGCTATTCAAACTTTATAAGATAAAAACAATTCCTGCCGATATCATGCCCATGAGCATCCACTGGCTCGGAAACAGTTCTGTTGCCACCATTCCAACATTACTAGACCTGGTACGAAAAGGGCAGGAAGATAAACACGAACTAAATAGTGGTGATATTATTTTGTTTGCTTCAGTTGGTGCAGGCATGAATATAAATGCCGTTTGCTATCGCGTCTAAAATTTCAAACAGCTCTAAAAAAAGAAACCATCCCGCCAGGACGGGATGGTTTTAATATTTTATGTAGTTCTAATTAAGATTTTTTTGGCTCAAGCAATTTGAAGAACTGATCCAATTGCGGAAGAATCACGATTCTTGTTCTGCGGTTTGCAGCTTTTCCTTCTGCAGTACTATTGTCTGCAACAGGAACATATTCACTACGACCAGCAGCAGCCATCTTAGCAGGATCCAGACCATATTGATTTTGCAGAATACGTACTACTGAAGTTGCGCGTTTCACGCTAAGATCCCAGTTGTCCAACAGAACTGAACTTCCTTTATAAGGAACATTGTCTGTATGACCTTCAACCATGAATTCAATATCAGGTTGATTTTTCAATACAGTAGCAACTTTACCAAGAACAGTTTTTGCCTGATCAGTTACTTCATATTTTCCGCTCTTAAATAAGAGTTTGTCGGAGATATCAATGTATACTACACCTTTATCAACTTTAATATTGATGTCTTTATCATCCAGATTTCCTATTGCGCCTTTGAGGTTCATCACGAGAGCCATATTTAAAGAATCCTTTCTCGCCATAGCCGCCTGAAGGTCCTGGATATATGCATCTTTAGCTCCGATATTATCCAAAGATTTTTTGATGCTCTCCGCTTGAGAACTTGAAATCACAGATAAG
Source organism: Bacteroidota bacterium (assembly GCA_003175935.1). Classification (GTDB taxonomy): domain Bacteria; phylum Bacteroidota; class Bacteroidia; order Chitinophagales; family Chitinophagaceae; genus PSRI01. The sequence continues at coordinate 7,024 of PSRI01000250.1, read as the reverse complement.
TCCTGAAGTTGTTTGAGAGCCTGAGTATTATTTTCTTTTAAGAATGCAATTTGTTTGTTGAGATTATCAACATCACCCTGCAGGCCACTTATTTTATTTGCCTGGGCACTTTTTTCATCTTCACATCCTTTTAAATCGGCTTGCAATTTTGTATGCGCAGCATTTAAGTCATTGTATTTAGCCTGAGCATCTTTGTATTTTTTACTACTCACGCAGCTAAACATTAGGATAGTGGAAGCACCGGTTACGATCAGAGTTTTGAGATTCATATGAAATTGTTTTAAGATGTGGAGCAAAGATAAAGTATCAATTTAGATTAAACGCACTCATGGCAGGCAATTATCATGCAGATTTCAAAAAACGACTGTTGATTAACGGTAAAATGAAAAGCTCTATGCAGAGAATTTTTTCTGCTACCCGTCATAGAGAAAATAGACTTTATATTCAAATTCATTACCTTCAGCCAAACCAAAAATATGAGATTAGTTTTTGTAATTCTGTTGCTAGTTGCGTTTAGTCCTTCGCGTGAACAGAATTTAATCTCCGGCGGCAAACTAAGGCCAGAGCAGGCTATCATGGATATCAGGCACTATACAGTTTCTTTAGACGTGAATATCGAAAAGCAAACGATTGCGGGGATGGGAACTGTAGATTTTATTTTCTCTCAGCCATCAAACATAATCGTTCTTGACCTGGTGCACTTAATGAACGTAGAAAAAGTTTGGGTAAATAAAAAGCCAGCAGCTTTCAAACATGATGATGATTTACTAACTATAACGCCTACTGCGACATTACCCGCTGGGAAAGTAAAAGTAGAGGTTCAATACAGCGGCAAACCTGGTGTAGCTGCTCGTCCACCATGGGATGGCGGATTCACATGGACCAAAGACTCTACAGGAAATCCATGGGTAGCAGTAACCAGCGAAGGTGAAGGCGGAAAAATTTTCTTCCCCTGCAAAGATCATCCAAGTGATGAACCTAACGAAGGAGCTGACTTAATTGTTACTGTTCCAAAAGGTCTCGTTGTTGCCGGACCAGGATTACTGCAAAAAGTAACCACCAAAAAAGACAAATCTACTTACCACTGGAAAACCAATTATACTATCAATAATTACAGCATCATTTTTAATATTGGAAAATTTAAAGTTGTTACGCGCCAATACACCAGTATCAGTGGTAAAATCATTCCAATGCAATTTTATGTTTTGGAAGAACACACTTCACATGCCGAACATCAATTGGAAATGTTGGAGAAGACCGTGAAAATGGATGAAAAATATTTTGGTGAATATCCCTGGGCCAATGAAAAAATTGCGATCTGCGAAACTCCACACCTGGGAATGGAACATCAAACGATGAATGCATATGGAAATAAATTCAGATACACACAGGTAGGCGGTTCTGATTTTGACTGGCTCATGCATCATGAATTTGGTCACGAATGGTGGGGTAATAAAATAACTGCGAAAGACTGGGGGCATTACTGGATCCAGGAAGGCATTTGCAGTTTTGCTGATGCTCTCTACAATCGCGAATACGAAGGAGAAGAATCATATTTAAAAAGAATGGAAAGAACAGCAAGGGCTACCCGAAATGAAAAGCCTGTTGTTTTGGGTGATAGCAATGTGACTGAAGATGATGCTTATCATCCCGATATTTATGGCAAGGGCGCATTTTTTATGCATACACTCAGATATGTTTTGGGTGATGATGTATTCTTTCCTACACTCAAAAAATTTGCAACCAGTCCGCAATACACTTACGATAACCAGGTAACAACAACTGATGTTGAGAAATTTTTCAGCAAAGAATCCGGAAAAGATTTAAAACCATTGTTTGATTTTTATTTGCGTACCATACAAAAATTGGAAATAGACATAAAGCAGTTAGATGACAGTAAATATCATGTAAAGATTTTGAATTTTGACATGCCTTTACCGATGGAAATTGTTACCGATGCCGGTTCTCAAAAAGTTACTTTAGATAAAAAAGGAACAACAATTACCAGCAAGACAATACCACAGATAGATCCAAAAGTTTATTACCTCAAAAAAATAATTCTTGAGTGAGAACGCTCATTATGATGATATTAATTCACCTGGTGGTCTCTTATGGAGATTGCCAGGTGTTTATTCACGCTCATAATGATTATGAAAAACCCGATCCTCTTTTTACTGCTTTAAAAAACAAAGTTTATTCAGTTGAAGCAGACGTTTTCTTAAGAAACGGAAAACTTTTCGTTGCTCATTCTGCAGATAAAATAGACAGCAACCGCACCATCCAGTCCCTTTACCTCAATCCAATCGAATCTCTTTTTAAAAAAAATCATGGTTTCATTTCCGAAGACAGCTCTTATGTTGTTACCCTAATGATAGATGTAAAAGACAGTGGAAAATCGGCCATTGAAGAACTTGCCAAAATAATCGAACCAATAAAAAAAGAGTTCAACAGAAACCTTAATTCTCACGCAGTGAAAATTGTTATCAGCGGCGAAAGAGGAAAGGCTGAAGATTGGAATAATTATCCCGACTATATTTATTTTGATGGAAGACCTTATGAAACTTATTCTTCCGGGATTCTAAACCGGATCGCATTTGTGAGCGACAATTATTGGAATTATGTTTCATTTTCTGACCAGGATAACTGGACGCGACTCAATGAAGTAATACAAAAAGTTCATTCTATGGGTAAGTTAATCAGGTTGTGGGCCACTCCTGATACAGATATTGGATGGGCAAAATTGCATGATGCAAAAGTGGATATCATCAATACAGACAAACCTCATGATTGCGCAGAATTCTTTCGCAAGAGCCAATAATTACATCGCTACTCATCAGACATAAAAAAGAAAGAGAAATAATATTGCATTATCTCTCTTTCTGCATAAAGCATGGCAGGTATGTAAAAAATTATCGTCTTCCATGAAAAGCTCCACCACCCGAACGCCCTTCGCTCCCGCTTCGGGAAGGACCGCCAAATGATCTTCCGCCACCTTGAGGAGCAGATCTACCTTCACCAAAACTCCTGGAAGGCTGTTGTCTTCCCATTGATGGTAGTTCTCCACGAAACTCTCTGCCTCTTCCCATATTAGGCTGTGGGGAAGACTGCTGAGGCCGTTGGAATTCTCTTTGTCTGTTCATATCAGGTTGTGGAAAAGACTGCTGAGGCCGTTGGAATTCTCTTTGCCTGTTCATATCAGGTTGCGGAGAAGATTGTTGAGGTCTTTGGAATTCTCTTTGTCTGCCCATATCAGGCTGCTGAAAATTAGGTTGCTGCCTGCTTCTCGGGTTGGAGAAAGTTCCATCATTTCTTTGTCCATTGAATATTGTAGTTGGTCTGCGATAGTCATCCTGTCCGAACTGACGATGTTCCTGGGGCAAATTATTCGATGGTATTCTTCCATTTGTTACGCTATTAGGTCTCTCGGATTGATTGAAATTTCTATCCGGGGTATTGCTTCTTGGATTAAAAACAGGCCTTTGTCCGGAACCATTTTCATTGTTCCTGTTTCCAAATGGATTGCTGCGAACACCTGAACCGTTTTGATCCTGACGCTGGAATGCCCTTACAGGTCTTCCATTGTTGGCAGCAATTGATTGGCTTGTTCTTCCAAAAGGTACAGGTCTGTTATCACTCGTTACGGCATCCCGTCTGAAATTATAAATATTGTTATTTCTGTAAATGTTCACATTATTTATGACAGTGGTATTTCTAATATTTCCATAATAAGGCCTTCCGTAGTATCCGCCATAATAAGATGTGTATTTATTTGGGTAAGGTGCATAAGGAACATATGGTCTGCAATAAGGCGGACGATATACGGGAGGTCCCCACCATCCACCATAACCGTAGTATCCATAAGGATAGTAGCTACCGATTCCAAAATTGAACCAGCCGGAACTAAAGTTGAAACTGAATCCCCAACCCACCCAGGGATTGTACATCATACCAAATCCCCATGTGTATGGTCTGGGATAATAATAATGACCGTACCAGGGATTATAATAAAATCCTGTTCCGTAAACGATGGTGGGTCCGTACACATAAGTATTCAAATACCCAGGAGTGTATCCTACATAAACATAATCAGGCGTATAATCATATACGTAAACATATTTCATATTGTAAACAGGATAACTGGGCGGTATAAGTGCAACCGGGTAAGGTCTCGCAACAGCAACTGTCCACGGACCATTTGCATTATATGATTGGAACCAAACGCCGTTGTCAACAGTATAATAAGTTCCTCTATATAAAACTACTGATGAAGATGTATTTTCTGCGTATTGCATTCCGCCGGTACCGTCGATGTCTTCAAAGCGCGGTTCGCCATCATATGTCACGTTTGTTTTTGCAGAATGCCTGTCGACTTTCGCAGTCTGAGGCACCTGTGCATTCAAAACTGCATCCTTTGCTGGAAGCGTTCCGGCAACACTGGCAAGTACGTTGTCTTTAGGTGAACCCTCAGGAATTTTGGCAAAATCGGCGGGTAATTTATCAGATGCGGTAAACTGCCATTTACCACTTAAGTTTCTTGCTTTGTACCATCTTCCCGAAAGCAACACATAATATTGCTGGGAACTGATGTCCATGAAAATATCGTTATCAGAATTTTTTACATACAAAAGATTGGTTCCTTCAATTGGAGCAAAATCTGCCTCGCCATTTGATTGAATCAATTCAGCGGGTTCTGTACTAACAATAACATCTGAAATTGTATAATCATTTTGCTCTTTCGATGTACTTTGATTTTTTGCGGCGTCATTTATTTTTGACTCCAGTCTGTTTAAATCTGAAGGCACATTAGTTGTCATACTATAAGGGCCAGTTGCTCCGGGTGCCTTATACCAATGCTTACCACCGTATAAATAGAATTCTCCATCTTCACGAACAATAGTAAAAGGAGTATTCACTACAAGATCAACCCCCAGTTCATCATTTCTTTGAATTCGTGGAGAACCATCAATAACAACCAGGATGGAAGGCCTTGAACTGTAAATAATCTTTGGTGGATTATTATTCAAACTCTGTGAAAGATTGTTCTGCTTTTCATTCATCTGAAGAGACGAATGAAGTTCGCTTTCGGAAAAATTAATATTCCAGTTGGCTATGGAATTCTCCAGACTTGTTTGAATATCATTTAATTTATTTTCGTCTGTTTCACCTGGCAATTTTATGTTGTTTATCTGCGTGGATCTGATAAACACCTGCTGCCCGTCAGACTCCGTTTGAGCACTAAACCACACTACGCCAAAAATGGGATCCGACTTTCCTTCTTCCAATATTGAAATGGCGGCATGACCTATCAACACATTGTCGTTGTAAGATTCAGGCTGCCATTGATACATCTTTAATTGTTCCCCGGCCGAAGAAGTAGTGGATTTGGGCCAGCCAGACTGGGCTTTTCCAGCGTTTACGAGCAATAAAGCCGAAAACAGGAGTGGAACTATTTTAGTGAACATTTTCATACCGGCAATTGATTTAATAGACGTAAAATGTATGCTCATCTTGCTTAAATAAAATTAATAAAACTCTATACCGTTTCTTCGGGTATGACTGTTAATATTCAGGAAGGTTTGCAAATGAAATGCTAATGTGTAGTTGGATAACCGAAATTTTTTAGGTAGGAAGGTTATTCGCATTCAAATTGAGTGGCGTTAACAAAAAATATAGATCAAAAAAGAGTTCCAGGGTTTAATTGGGCTCCAAATTGGCTATGCCCCAGTGCGTGACTTTAGATTGGGGAATAGCAACGCTTTTTTTGAATAAATTGAGTGATAAATAGAATCCTGATGCCTAATTCTTCAATAGAAAGGCTCAATTACAAAATCGTTGTTGCTCAAAATTTATTTTCAATCGCATGATTTGCACAACAAAATAAGGATATGGACAATGAGAAAATTTCAGGTTTCGCTCCGGTGAATGGGATTAGAATGTATTATGAAATTTACCTGCCTACTCGCCTTCGCGAAGCTCGCGCCACCGCGCACGCGGTCAGCGAGGAAGGCCGACAGGCTGGTGGTGGAGAGAAAATTCCTCTTATTCTTTTGCACGGAGGTGGTTCCACAATAGAATCTACCTTCGGAAATCTGCTTCCATTGCTTCGCCCATATGGAAAAATAATAGCCGTTGAATTGCAGTCGCACGGTAGATCCGGCAGCAGACCTGGCGCGCAAACTTTTATTCAGGATGCAGATGATGTTGCCGCACTTTTGGATTTTTTAAAAATTGAAAAAGCAAATATTCTGGGTTTTAGCAATGGAGGAACTACCACGCTTCAAATTGCGATACGTCATCCCGAGTTAATAAATAAATTAATTGTTATTTCAGCAAGCTACTCACGGGATGGGATGATTACTGGTTTCTTTGATTCGATGGATCACGCAACGATTGACAATATGCCGCAGCCATTGAAGGATGCGTATCTTAAAGTGAATCCGGATAAAGAAGGTTTGATGCTGATGTTTACTAAGGATAGAGACCGAATGATACATTTTAGTGACATACCCGAATCTGAAATTAAAGCAATTAAATTTCCAACTCTAATAATGTTGGGAGACCATGATGTGGTGACAAATGAACATGCTGTGAAAATGGCACACGATATTTCCAATTCCCAACTATCAATTTTTCCAGGAACACATGGATCTTTTATTGGAGAAGTTTGTTCTGTAAAACCAGGAAGCAAGATTCCAAAAATGAGTGCTGATTTAATTCTGGAATTTCTCGCAGAATAATTTCCAATATAAGATTCTCCATAATCTGGTCGCGATTTCTACTAATATGCAAAGTTGGGATCATACCCAAAATCTGAGTCCAATATTTTCCTCAAAAAATTTGGGAAAAAAACGAAGTCGGGAATTAAGCTGGCCAGAGAAATTAATTTTAATTTTGATTCTTATTGAATTACTAAACCTGCATCGGCTTTCCGAATTAAATTTCGGAGTTCCAAAAGCCAATATTATTTCCCAATACTGTAGCAAAATTTGCTGTTGATTTTTTTGTAATTCCACTCAGGCAATTT